>DATNMZ010000357.1:0-9587 GCA_035602095.1 Thermoanaerobaculia bacterium | reverse complement strand
CGCGGCGCTCCCGGCCCTCTTTGTCGGCGCGCTGCTCGGTTTCATCGCCGACTATTTCGCCGCGGGCGCCGCGAGGCCTCCCGGTGCCGGGGCGCCGGCCACGGCGGACGCTCCCGCCGCGGCCGGGGAGGCCGGCCGGATCGGTTCCCTCAAAGCGGAGCTGCTCCGCGATCCCGAGAACCCGAAGCTCTGGGCGGCGCTCGGCAACGCGTATTACGACCGCGAGGACTGGGACCGCGCGATCGAGGCGTACGAGAAGGCGTTGCGGAAGGCGCCGAAGGACGCGAACGTGTTGTCGGACCTCGGCGCCGCCTACCGAAACCGCGGGGAGTTCCGCCGGGCGATCGCCGCCTTCGAAAAGGCCCGGAAGGCCGATCCGAACCACTGGCAATCGCTCTTGAACCTGGTGCTCGTCCACGCGTTCGACGCGCGAGACGCGGTCGCGGCGCAACGCTTTCTGGACGAGCTGACCCGGCGGTACCCCGAAATCCCGAACACGGGCCGGATCCAGGAGCAGATCTCGCGGATACGGGCGGGATAGCGATGGCCCGAATCGCGCTCGTTCTCCTTCTCCTCTTTCTCGCTCTTCTCGCGCTCCGCGTGCTGCGCTTCGTCATCGACCGGGCGCGGGGACCCGGGAGGGGAAGCCGCCCGGCACTTCAGGAGATGGTTCGCGACCCCGTCTGCGGGATCTGGATCGACCGCCGGATCGCGATTTCCGGCCGCCGGGGCGGGCAATGGCTCCCGGTCTGCTCGGAAAAATGCAGGAAGGTGCTCGAATCGGCATGAGCGATCTGTTCAATCTCCCTCCTCCGCGCCGGCCGTCGGGAGTGGTCGTCGTGGACGGTCCCCTCGCGGATCGGATGCGGCCCCGCTCGCTCGACGAGGTCGAAGGACCGGAGGAAGTCGTCGGATCGAACGGGTTTCTCCGCCGGGCGCTCGCCGAGGACCGGATCCCCTCGCTCATCTTCTGGGGGCCGCCGGGTGTCGGGAAAACCACTCTCGCGCGGCTGATCGCGGCCCAGACCTCGTCCGCGTTCCTCTCCTATTCCGCGGTCGCGACGGGCGTTAGGGAGATGCGGGAAGTTCTCGAAGGGGCGCGCAAGCTCCGAGCGGCGACGAAACAGCGGACGATCCTGTTTCTCGACGAGATCCATCGCTTCAACCGGGCGCAGCAGGACGTCTTCCTTCCGTACATCGAATCCGGGGAGGTCATCCTGATCGGCGCGACCACCGAGAATCCCTCCTTCGAGTTGAACGGCGCCCTTCTGTCGCGGTGCAAGGTCGTGGTGCTCGAGCCGCTCGCTCCCGAAGCGATTGCGCGGATCGTCCGGCGGGCGCTGCGCGACCTCTCTCGCGGCCTCGGCGCGCGAGATTTCCGGCTCGACGACGAAGCGCTCTCCTTCATCGCCCAGACTTCCGGGGGCGACGCGCGAAGGGCCTTGAACCTGCTCGAAGCCGCCGGGCTGGACGCGGAGTCGGGGAAGACGAACCGGATCGAAGCCGCGCGCCTCCGGGAGCTGCTCCAGCGCAAGGTGCTCCTCTACGACAAGGCCGGCGAGGAGCACTACAACCTGATCTCCGCGCTCCACAAGTCGATGCGCGAGTCGGATCCGGACGCGACGGTGTACTGGCTCGTCCGGATGCTCGAGGCGGGGGAGGAGCCGCTCTATCTGGCGCGGCGGATCGTTCGGTTCGCGTCCGAGGACGTCGGCCTCGCCGACCCGCGTGCGCTGCGCATCGCGCTCGACGCGAAGGAAGCGTTCGAGTTCCTCGGC
The DNA here is from genome assembly GCA_035602095.1 of Thermoanaerobaculia bacterium. GTDB lineage: Bacteria > Acidobacteriota > Thermoanaerobaculia > UBA5066 > Gp7-AA6 > JALYUA01. The sequence goes on along the minus strand of DATNMZ010000357.1, from coordinate 7,809 downwards.
CTCCCCGAGGGCTCTCTCGCGCTGGCGCAGGCGGCGATCTACTGCGCGCTCGCCCCGAAGTCCAACGCGCTCTACGAGGCCGAGTCCGAGGCCAAGCGGGACGTCGCGGAGAAGCCCGCCGAGCCCGTGCCCGCCGTCATCCGCAACGCGGTGACCCGGCTCATGAGGGAGGTCGGGTACGGCCGCGGATACCGGTACGCGCACGCAGAGCCCGAGGGCGTCGGCGGCATCGAGTGCCTTCCCGAGATTCTCCGGGGCCGCCGCTACTACCGGCCCCGCGCCTCCGGAGAGGAGGCGGACCTCGCGCGCCGCCTGGAGCTCGTCTTGAAGAAGCGGCAGGAGAAGTGGGCGCGGGAGGAGAAGTAGCTTTCAGTAATCAGTTATCAGTAATCAGTTATCAGTTCGGACTCCGGGGCTCCATGCCGCTCGGACCTCGCGAAGCGCAAACTGAGAACTGAGAACTGAAAACTGACGACTCGTCCTAGACTTTCTCTCCGCTGTAGTTGGGGGCTTCCTTCGTGATGATGACGTCGTGGGCGTGGGATTCCTTGAGCCCCGCGGACGTGATCCGGATCATCTGAGCCTTCGTGCGCAGGTCTTCGATCGTGGCGCAGCCGGCGAGGCCCATGCCGCTGCGGATCCCGCCGGTCAACTGGTGGACGAGCGCCTCGACGCTGCCCTTGTAGGGGACCATCCCCTCGATGCCTTCCGGCACGAGCTTCGACAGGGAGCCGCCCCCATTCCCGTTCCCGCCGTTTCCCGGGTCGGACTCCATCGATTCCTGAAAGTACCGGTCCGAGGAGCCCGCCTTCATCGCGCCGAGCGAGCCCATTCCGCGGTAGGCCTTGAAGGTGCGGCCCTGATACAGGATCGTCTCGCCCGGAGACTCCTCCGTGCCCGCCAGGAGCGAGCCCACCATGACGACGTGCGCGCCCGCCGCGATGGCCTTGGTCACGTCGCCGGAGAACTTGATCCCGCCGTCCGCGATCAGCGGCACCCGCCCGGTCGCCTTCGCGCACTCGCGGATCGCGTGGATCTGCGGCACGCCGGCCCCGGTGACGACCCGCGTCGTGCAGATCGAGCCGGGACCGATGCCGACCTTCACGGCGTCCGCCCCGCGTCGAACGAGGTCGCGGGCGCCGGCCTCCGTCGCGACGTTGCCGGCGATGACGGGGGTCGACGGGAGCTTCTGCTTCAGCGTGCGAAGCGCGTCGAGCACGCCCTGGCTGTGCCCGTGCGAAGAGTCGAGGACGAGGACATCCACCTTGGCTCGGATGAGCTCGCGGGCGCGGTCGAGAAGATCGCGCGAGACGCCGACCGCGGCGCCGACCCGGAGCCTGCCCAGCCGGTCCTTCGCCGCGTTCGGGTACTTGATCGCCTTCTGAATGTCCTTGACGGTGATCAGTCCCTTGAGGCTGCCCGTGCGGTCGACGACGAGCAGTTTTTCGATGCGGTGCTTGTGAAGGAGCTCTTTCGCCTGCTCGAGCGTCGTCCCGATCGGCGTCGTGATCAGGTGGTCTTTCGTCATCCGGGTCGAGATTGGGAGGTCGAGCCGCGTCTCGAAGCGCAGGTCGCGGTTCGTCAGGATCCCGACGAGCTTGCCCTGATCATCCACGACCGGAACCCCGGAGATCTTGTAGCGCGACATCACGTGGAGAGCTTCGGAGATGTGCTGCTCGGGCCGGCAGGTGACGGGGTCGACGATCATGCCCGACTCGGACCGCTTGACCTTGTCCACCTCCGCCGCCTGCGCCTCGATCGTCAGGTTCTTGTGGATGACGCCGAGGCCGCCCTGCTGCGCCATCGCGATCGCGAGCCGGGACTCCGTCACCGTATCCATCGCCGCGGAGATGATCGGGACGTTCAGCCCGATTCCCGCGGTCAGCTGTGTGGAGAGATCGACTTCCCGCGGGTGAACGCGGGAATGGGCGGGGAGGAGGAGGACGTCGTCGAAGGTGAGCGCGAGCGGGATCTCGCGGTTGGAAGAGCCCCGGGGGCTGCGTGAGCTCCGGGTTCTCTTTCGAACCGCCATCAGGCCCCCGCCTCCGCTTCCGCTCCGGGCCGTTTGGCGCCGCCTCCTCCGGCGGGTCCGCCCTCGGTCCCATGGCACTTCTTGTATTTCTTTCCGGAGCCGCAGGGGCACGGATCGTTCCGGCCGACTTTCGGCGACTGGCGCTGCACGGTCTCGACTTTCGCGTCCTGCCCTCCGGAGGCGGCCGCCCCGTAGGAATAATTCACGTTGGCCGCGGAACGGCGGGAGGGCAGCGCAATCGGTTCGTGCCGCGAGACGTCGCCCTCCGCCTCGCGGACGACGGGCTGGAGCCGGAAGAGGTACTGGACGATCTGGTCCTCGATCCGCTCCTTCATGACGGTGAACAGCTCGAAGGACTCCTTCTTGTACTCGACGAGCGGATCGCGCTGGCCGTAGCCGCGCAACCCGATTCCTTCCTTCAAATGGTCGATCGCGAGGAGGTGGTCCTTCCACTGCTGGTCGACGACCTGGAGCATCACGAATTTCTCGTGAAGCCGCATCGTCTCGTCGCCGAGGAGCCGTTCCTTCTCCTCGTAGCGGCGCGTGAGCTCGGCGAGCATGTTCTCGCGGAGAGCGTCGCGGTCCTTCCCCTCGAGATCGGGCGCGTCGAGGCCGAAATATTCCTTCAAGTCGATACCGAACCCCGTCAGGTCCCACTCGTCGGCGCCCTTCTCCGGGTCGAGGTGCCGGTTCAAGCTCGCGTCGAAGATGATTTCGGCGAGTCGGAGGACGTCCTCTTTGCCCTGATGGCCCTGGAGGATCTCGCGGCGGAGGGTATAGATCTCCTCGCGCTGCCGGTTCATGACGTCGTCGTATTCGAGCAGGTGCTTGCGCGTCTCGAAGTTGCGGCCTTCGACCTGCTTCTGGGCGCGCTCGATCGCCCGGCTCACCATCCCGTGCTCGATCGGGACGCCCTCCTCCATGCCGAGCCGGCGCATGATGTTCTGCAGCCGGTCGGAGCCGAAGATCCGCATCAGGTCGTCTTCCAGGGAGAGGTAGAACCGGGAGGCGCCCGGATCGCCCTGTCGGCCGCTGCGGCCGCGGAGCTGATTGTCGACGCGGCGTGACTCGTGTCGCTCGGTACCGACGATGAAGAGCCCGCCCTCGGTGAGGACCTTCTCCCGGTCTTTCGCCGTGGCCTCCCGGAGCTGCGCGGCGAGGCGCTGGAACTCTTCCTCGTTGCCGAGCTGGTTGCGCTGCTGATCGGCCATGGCTTCGGGATTTCCCCCGAGGACGATGTCGGTGCCGCGGCCCGCCATGTTCGTCGCGATCGTGACGCTGCCGGAGCGCCCCGCCTGCGCGACGATCTCGGCCTCCTTCTCGTGAAACTTGGCGTTCAACACGACGTGCGGAACTTTGCGGGCCTTGAGCAGGTTGGAGAGCCGCTCGGACTTCTCGATGGAGACGGTCCCGACCAGCACCGGCTGGCCCCTGTCCCGCAGCTGCACGATCTCGTCCGCCACCGCCTCGTACTTTTCGCGCTCGGACGCGTAGACGACGTCCTGGTGGTCGGCGCGGATCATGGGCTGGTTCGTCGGGACCACGACGACGTCGAGCTTGTAGATCTGATGGAACTCGGACGCCTCCGTGTCCGCCGTCCCCGTCATACCGGCCAGCTTCTCGTACAGGCGGAAGTAGTTCTGGAGGGTGATCGTCGCGAGCGTCTGGTTTTCCTTCTCGATCTTGACGTTCTCCTTCGCCTCGACCGCCTGGTGGAGCCCATCCGACCAGCGGCGGCCCGGCAGGACGCGACCGGTGAATTCATCGACGATCAAGACCTGCCCGTCCCGGATCATGTAATCGACGTCGCGCTTGTACAGCGCGTGGGCGCGCAGCGCCTGCTCGATGCCGTGGAGGAGATCGATGTTGTGGAGCTCGTAGAGGTTGTCCACGCGGATCAGCTTCTCGGCTTTCGCGACCCCTTCTTCGGTCAGCACGGCCGTACGGGACTTCTCATCCACCAGGTAGTCGCCGGTGGTCGTCTTGTTTCCGTGTTTGTCCGTCTCCTCCTTGCCCTTCACGAGGCTCGGGATCACACGGTTGCACTTGTAGTAGATGTCCGTGTTCTCTTCCGAGGGGCCGGAGATGATGAGCGGGGTCCGCGCTTCGTCGATGAGGATCGAGTCGACTTCGTCCACGATGGCGTACACGTGCCCGCGCTGAACCATCGCCTCGATCTCGAACTTCATGTTGTCGCGCAGGTAGTCGAAGCCGAACTCGTTGTTCGTGCCGTACGTGACGTCACAGGCGTAGGCCGCCTGGCGCTCGTCGTCGAGCAGGCTGTTCTGAATGCAGCCGACCGTCAGGCCGAGGAAGCGGTAGATGCGGCCCATCCAGTCGGCGTCGCGGCGGGCGAGGTAGTCGTTGACCGTGACGACGTGCACGCCCCGGCCGGGGAGCGCGTTCAAGTAGACGGGCATCGTGGCGACGAGCGTCTTGCCCTCGCCCGTCTTCATCTCCGAGATCTTGCCCTGGTGAAGGACCATCCCGCCGATCAACTGCACGTCGAAAGGACGCATCCCGAGCGCTCGCACGGAGGCCTCCCGCACCACGGCGAAGGCCTCCTCCAGGATCTCGTCCAGGATCGCCGCCCGCGCGGCCTTCCGCTCTTTCTCGTCTTCCGGGCCCTTCGCCATCGTGTCGGCGATGCGCGTCCGAAACTGATCCGTCTTCGCGCGCAGCTCCGCGTCGGAGAGGCCCTTCATCGCGGGCTCGAGCTCGTTGATCCGCCGCACCCGCGGGAGGAGCTTCTTGATGTCGCGCTCGTGCTGGGTGCCAAAGACCTTGGCGAGGAGCCGATCGATCATATTTAGAGACTAAACCCTTCTCGAGGCGCGATTATTCATCCTTTTGCGGCGGCGGACGGCGTCCGAGCCGCGCGGCGACGAGGAATGCCCGGCCGGGCGGCCGGGCTACTTCGCGTCGAGGATGTACTCGAGAGGGTTCAGGATTCGATCGCCCTGGCGAACTTCGTAATGGAGATGCGGCCCGGTCGAGCGGCCCGTCGAACCGACCAGACCGACTCTTTCGCCCCGCTGGACCTTTTGGCCGTCGCGCACGAGAATCGTGGCCAGGTGGCCGTAGACGGTGCGGTAGCCGGTCCCGTGGTCGATCTCGACGGCCTTGCCGTAGTCGCCCCTCCATCCGCTCTTGACGACGATGCCCGACGCGGTCGCCAGGACGGGCTCATTGCGGAGGGTGGAGATGTCGAGGCCGGCGTGGAAGGCGCCCTCACCCGTGAAAGGATCCCGCCGGACCCCGAAACCGGAGTTCAAGAGACCGCGCACCGGGGCGACGGTCGGGGTCGAAGAAACCAGGGTCTCGCGGCGGGCAAACTGGCCTTCCAGGGCCGAAAGCCTGGAGCCGACGGTGGCGCTGCGCTCGTCGAGGCTCGACCACGGCAGGTCACTCAGAAGCGGTCCGCCGGCGCCCGTGCGCCCCGATTCCGCCAGGCCGGCCACGATCGCCAGGCGGCGGGTCCGGGTCTCGAAAGCGGTCAACTGGCGGGAAAGGCCCTCCAGGCGGGCCTGCAGAGCGGTCGACGAGGACTTCAAACGGGCGTTGTCCGCGACGACCTGGAGGTACTGGCGGTCCCGGTGGGAGGTGAAAAAGAAGGCCCAGCCGAAGGCGAGGGCGGCGAGCAGGACGACCGCGGAGCCTGCCGCGACGGCCGCCAGGAGGCGGCTCGAAACGGTCAGCTTGCGAAACTTGGCCTTCGCGTGAGGCACGAAGATGATGGTGTTGTACTTCAACAGCGATTTCCTCCGCGGACAGCTCCCGCCTTTACGCCGGTTTTGAGCGCGGCTTGGAGAGCCCGAGTTGCTTGACGGCCTGAGCCTGGGTTGCCATTGATGGTAAGCGGCTGAGAGGGGCCCTGTCAAGGCGGTCGGACTCCTCCCCGAAGACCCGGCTCCGGTAGCCGAGAGCCTCGGCAAGATGTTTTGGATCAACAGTTTGCGACATTTCGAGGTCCGCAATCGTGCGGGCTACCCGCAGGGCCCGGTGGACGGCCCGGACCGAAAGCCCCATTCGATCGACGGCCGCGGCCAGCAGACCCGTCGCAGACGTCTCCAGGGCGAGAAAACGGCTGAAATCGGAGGCCGAAAGAAGGGCGTTTCGGGCATCCGGGCGCCCTCCGAACCTCTCGGACGCCACCCGGCGGGCGGCCTCCACCCGGGCCCGGACCGCCGCCGACGGCTCGCCGTCCGTCAGCCGTTGCAGGTCGGCCCAGGGCACCGGGGGCACGGGGACGTGGAGGTCGATCCGGTCGAGGAGGGGTCCCGAGAGGCGCCGGGCGTACCGGAGGCGCTCGCCGGCGGAGCACCGGCACATCCGCCGGGGATCCCCGGCGAAGCCGCACGGGCACGGATTCATGGCCGCGATCAGGAGAAAGTCGCAGGGAAAGACGCAGGCGCCGCCCACCCGGACGAGACTGACCCGTTTCTCCTCCAGGGGCTGGCGGATCCCTTCGAGAACGTCGCGCCGGAACTCGGGGAGCTCGTCCAGGAAGAGCACGCCCCGATGGGCGAGCGAGATCTCGCCGGGCCCGGGGCGGGTCCCGCCCCCAACGAGCCCCGGCGCCGAGATCCCGTGGTGGGGAGCCCGGAACGGGGGATGGGAGACGAGCCCGGCGCCCGACGGGAGCGACCCGGCGATCGAGTGGATCTTGGTCACCTCGATCGCTTCGGAGCGCGCGAGCGGAGGAAGAATCGTCGGCACCCGGCGTGCGAGCATGGTCTTTCCCGTCCCGGGCGGGCCCGAGAGCAGGACGTGGTGACCTCCGGCGGCCGCGATCTCGAGCGCGCGGCGCGCCACCGCCTGACCGCGGACCTCCGCGAAGTCCCCGGCGGCCGCCGCCGGCGTCCGGGGCAGCGTCTGCCCGGGAGGAGCGGTGCCGGGTTCCGGCGCGTCGCCCCGCAGATGCGAGACCGTGGCGGCGAGCGATCGGACGGGCACGATCCGGATTCCCTCCACGGCCTCCGCTTCGGCCGCGTTGTCCGCGGGGAGGACGAGCTCTTCGAACCCGGCCTCGCGGGCGGCCAGAGCGAGACAGAGCGCGCCGCGCGTCGAGCGGACTTCTCCGTTCAGGCCGAGCTCGCCGACGTAGACGCGGCGCCGCGCGAGTGCCGGCTCGAGACCCGCGATCAGGAGGAACGCCACCGCGACGGGCAGATCGATGGCGGCGCCCACCTTGCGGAGCGCCGCAGGCGCGAGGTTGACGGTGATCACGCCCTCGACGGGCGGATATCCGCTGTTGCGCAGGGCGGAGCGGACGCGGTCGCGCGCCTCTCGCGCTCCGGCGTCGGGCAGCCCGACGATCGTGAAAGAGGGCAGGCCCCCGGAGACATCGACCTCGACGTCGAGCACGTGGGCGTCGATTCCGAACGCGGCGGCGGAGTGAACGCGGGCGAGCATCGAGACCTCCTCGAGAGCGAGGAGACGCCCGGCGCGAGGAGGGCCGGTGAGGACGGAAGGGATCCTATCAGGAAGGAGTCGTCAGTTATCAGTGGTCAGTCGTCGGTTTTCGGAAGAACTGAAAACTGAGAACTGAGAACTGACGACTGTCCTAGCGGCTCTTCTCCGGGATTCGAAGCTGATCGCCCGGCCGGATCTCGGCCGCCGACGAGAGGTCGTTCGCGTGCATCAGCCGCGCGACCGTCGTTCCGTTTCGGAGGGCGATCCTGTAGAGGGTGTCGCCTCCGCGCACGCGGTATCGGCGGGAAGCGGCGGGACCGGACGGCTCGCCCGCGGAGGCGCTGCGTCCGGCCTTCCTCCCC
>DATNMZ010000356.1:0-8538 GCA_035602095.1 Thermoanaerobaculia bacterium | reverse complement strand
TGTAGAAGTGGTTCTCCTGACGCATGAGCGTCTCGAGCGCGTTCTGGAAGCTGATGTTCGTCAGAACGATCGCGACGTTGTCGTCCTTCAACTGCGGGTCGAAGATGACGTTGATCCCGGCTGCCAGGGCGAGCGACTGATAGATCTGCTTGATCGGCTTGGGCTGGGGGAAGTTCAGATTGATCGGCCGGTCGCTCGTGGGCTCGAGCAGCGGCGAGCGGGCGCGCGCGCCCCGGGTCCGGCGTTTCGCGCCCTGCATCTTCGACTCTCCGTCGCGCTCGGCGGCGGCCCGATTTGCCTCCTCGCGCGCCTTTGCGAGCTCGAGCTCCGCGTAGTGGTTCGTGGGATCGAGGGCGATCGTCTGCTGGAGCTCGACGACCGCGAGATCGGGGTGGCCCGAGCCGCGATACACCTTGCCCCGCTCGAAGTGCGCCTGCGCCGCCTTGCGCTTCGCGTTCATCAGGGAGATCTGGTACCGGCTGCTTCCGGGTTCGCTCTCGAGCGCCTGGGCGTACTTCATGACCGCGACGTCCCAGTGCGAGAGGCTCTCCTCCTCTTTCGCTTCCCGGAATGCGCGGGAGCTCGTACAGGCCGTGGACGCGAGGAGCACGAGAGCGGCGGCACCGAGTCTCTTGGGAAGCTTCATCGGGTCACCCTTTCCGGATTTTCGGGCGCAGACTGCGTTTTCAGTTCTCAAGGCGCGATCCCGAGACGCCGGGTCTCCGTCGGCGCGAAGCCCACGAAGCCCACGTCGACAGACTCGTAACCGACCCTCCGCAGGAGGAAGGAGTCGAAAACGACGTCCCCGGCGCGCGCGTTGACGATTTGATCTCCGAGCACGAGGACGGCGAACGGTCGATCCTTCGGCCCGAAGGTCCCGATGAACTTGAACGGAATCGCTGGAGGGGCAGGCGTCGGCGTCGGCGCCGGCGGCGGCAGCGGCCCCACGAAGCCGGCGCTCCCGGGCGCGGGGGGAGGCGGCGGCGCCGGCGTGGGCGGAGGCGGAGGGACCGGCGTGGGCGCCCTCAGATCGAAAAGGTTGCGCGAAGTCGGGCCTTCGCGGCGCCCCCGCTGCGGATCGAGGTCTTTCGTCGTCACGATGGGGACTTCGTCGGCCGAGACCGCCTTTTCATTGAGGGAGCCGCGCCCGCGGGCCGCGGGGGCGGGACGGTCGTCCTCGACGCCGGCGGTGGAGGTGCCTCGCGCCGCGAGCGCGCCGGGGGGGACGGGGGAAGAGGGCGCCGACCGCCAGCGCACGACGCCGATCGCGAAGACGACGAGGAGGACCAGGAGATAGAGCTGGCGGCGGCTGCCGATCGAGATCTTCATCGGGTGCCCCGCAAGGGCCGCAAGAGGGCGCGCGCGGACGCCGGTTCCTCGCCGCCGAAGTACGTCACGAGCGACATCCGCACCTGCACGCCGCCCGGCAGCTCCGGGTCCCGCTGGAGTCCGACGTCGCGCACCACGATCCAGCGCCGGCCGGTCTCGATCGACTGGAGAAGCTGTTTGAAGCGCGCGTAGTCGTTGCGAAACGCGAACTGGACGACCATCTCCGACAGGGGCAGATCGTGCAGCGGCAGCGTCGCATAGGTGATCTGCGTCGGCGAAATGCCGGCCCGCGCGAGGAGAAGGTGGATTTCGGAGACGACGGGGGCGAGCGTGTCCCGGGCCGGACCGACCCGCTTTCCGTAGAACTCGCCGATCGCGGAAGACACCTGAAGGAGGCGGTCGCGCTGGGCGGCAAGCTTCGCGGCCTCGCGCTCGCGGGCGTCGACCTCGCGAGTCAGCTCCACCCGGCGCGCGTCCATGCGGTCTTTGCGCTCCTGCGCCGTCCCGCGATACCAGAGGTAGAACCCGAGGTTCGCGAGGAGGAGGAGAACCGCCGCCGCGAGAACGCGCGCGCGCCGGGTCCAGAGCGAGCGCCCGACGCTCACGGCGTCTCTCCCGGGCTTCCGCGATAGCGCAGGTACAGCTCGAAGGCGTACCCTTCGGGCACCCCGCCGCCCGCGTTTTCGGGACTCGCCTCGGAGCGCAGCTCGACCGTGGAGAAGACGGGATCCCGCGACAGCGCCGTGATCGCGCGGACGACACCGTCCGGAGACTTCGCGAGGAGCGCGCAGTCGAGGGTCGTTTCGCCGGTGTCGGAAAACCGCGGGGCGAGCCGCGTCAAGCGCACGTCCGGAGGAAGCGTTCGTTCGAGCCGGGCGAGCAGAGCGCTCCAGGAGAAGCGGCGCTCGGAGACGAGCTTCAAGAGCGCCTTGCTCTCGAGGGCGAGGTTGGAGACCTTGTAGCTGTTCAAAGCAGCTCGGGAGGCCTGGGCGTCCCGATCGGCCCGATCCCGGCGCGCCTCGAGCGATTCGATCTGCCGCGCGGTTCCGTCGATACTCCGGTGGAACGCCCCGTACTGCCGGACATTCGCGGCAAGCAGGACGGCCGCCAGCGCGAAGGCCACGGCCGCCGCGAGCAGGAAGTGGCGCTCGTCGCGGAAGGGCCGTCGGGCGAAGTCGAGAGATCGGCTCGTCATTTTCTGCCGAAGACCGCGGCGAACGCCGGCACGAGCTCGGGCCGCGCGGCCACGCGCTCGTCGAAGGCGGCGTCGGCCTCGAAGAGGCTTGCCGAGAGCGCCTCGACAGGGACGGGAAGCGACGCGGCCGAAAGGGTCTCTCCCCCGCGCCCGTCATGCACGTACACGGCCGCGAGCCCCGCGCCCTTCAACTTCTCGGTGTAGTAGGAGAGGGAGAGCCGGACTTCCTGGTCGTGCTCGCCGCCCTCCTCGTCCGCCGGCCGCTGCCGGAAAAATATGGGCGCGCCGTCGTTGGCGACCAGGAAGACGAACGAATCGGCGCTTCGGTGCAGGAGGGCGTAGTCGCCCGGCCGGCGCGACGCGAGAAACGGCGAAAGGCCTTCGAAGAGCGCCAGCGAAGAAGGCGCCAGGGCCCCGACGCGGACGCCGGCCGCCTCGAAGGACTGTTCGATCGAGCGGAGCGTCTCGGTGGGCGTGGCCGCCACGAGCAGACGCCGGAGCTCGCCGGCCGGGGTCATTTCCTTGAAGACGACGGAGAGCTCCGCCGTGATCCCCGGAAGGAGCTTCTTCAGCTTCCACAGCAGGAGCTCGCGCGCCGCGTCGGGCGCGTCCGGGAGCGACTCCACCTCGATCGCCAGCATCCGGGCCCAGGAGTCCGGAAACAGCACCGACGCGCGGGTTAAGGGACCGCCGGACATCCGGCGGCCCGCCTCGATCGCCTGTGCGACCGCCTCCCGGGTGAAGAGCGGAGTCCCCGCCGCCGCTACGCCGAGGGTGTTCGGCGGATACGGGAAGTGCCGGGCGTGCGAGAAGCCGCGGGGAGGATCGCGCCGGACGTTCGCGTAGGTGACGCCTTCCGCGAGAAGGCAGAAGACGTGCGGGGGGACGACGGGCCGAAGAAGAGGGATCCGCATCACTCGACGAAGGTGACCTTGTTGATCTCTTTGATCGTGGTCCAGCCTTCGAGGACTTTCGCGACCGCGGCGTCCCGAAGGAAGGCCATGCCCTCCTCCTTGGCGGCCCTCTTGATGTCCGCGGCCGGCCGGCGCTCGAGGATGAGCCCCCGGATGCGGTCGGAGAGATCGAGAAGCTCGGCGATCGCCATTCTTCCGTGGAAGCCGGTGCCGTCGCACTCCAGGCAGCCCTTACCTTCGAAAAACGTGTGGCCGCGGAACATCTCGGGGTCGACACCCGCCTCCCGGAGAGCCTGCGGATTGGGTGCGACCTTCTCGCGGCAGTGCGTGCAGATCTTCCGCACGAGCCGCTGCGCCAGAATGCAGTTCAGAGCCGAGACGAAGTTGTAGAGCTCGACCTTCATGTTCAGGAACCGGCCGAGGACGTCCACCACGTTGTTGGCGTGCACGGTCGTGAAGACGAGGTGGCCGGTCAGCGCCGACTGCACGGCGATCTGCGCGGTCTCCTCGTCGCGGATCTCTCCGACCATGATCTTGTCCGGGTCGTGGCGGAGGATCGACCGGAGCCCGCGCGCGAAGGTCAATCCCTTCTTCTCGTTCACCGGGATCTGCGTGATCCCCCGGAGCTGGTACTCCACGGGATCCTCGATCGTGACGATCTTGTCTTCGACCGTCTGGATCTCCGAGAGACAGGCGTAGAGCGTCGTCGTCTTGCCGGAGCCGGTGGGCCCGGTCACGAGAACCATCCCGTAGGGCTCGCGGATGAACTTGCGCAGCTTCTTCTTGGTCTCGGCATCGAACCCGAGCACGTCGAGGTTCAGGCTCTTGAACTCGGCGTTTGCCGACTCCTTGTCCAGGATGCGGATGACCGCGTCCTCGCCGTGGACCGTCGGCATGATCGAGACGCGGAAATCGATCGTGCGGCCGCGGACGCGAAGCTTGAACCGGCCGTCCTGCGGGATCCGCTTCTCGGCGATGTCGAGCTCCGACATGACCTTGATGCGCGAAATGATCGTGCCGTGGTGCCGCTTGTCGATCGGGTCCATCGCCTGGTAGAGAACGCCGTCGATCCGGTACTTGATCAGGACGACGTTCTCCTGCGTTTCGATGTGGATGTCCGATGCCCGGCGCTGGATCGCGTTGAACAGGATCGAGTCGACGAGCTTGATGATCGGAGACGCGTCCTGGGTGATCCGGTCGATCGTCAGCGTCTCTTCGCCATCCTCGTCCTCCGAGACGAGCTGCATCCGGAAGTCTTCCGTGGCTTCGTCCAGGACGCGCTGGGAGGACTCGCTCTTCTGGAGGATGTCGTTGATGGCCGAACGGCTCCCGACTTTGAGCTTGAGCGGCAGCCCGACGAGGAGCTCGAGCTCGTCGAGCTTCACCACGTCTGTCGGGTCCGCGCAGATGATGGTCATGCTCTTTTCGGTTCGAGATTCCGGGACGAACACGTAGCGCAGCATCCACTCGACCGGGATCGAGCGGAAGAGATCCGGGTCCACGCGGAACAGGGTCAGGTCGACGTACGACAGGCCGAGGCGCTCGGCGAGCCCCACCGGGTCCGTTTCGGGCGTCGCGACTGCCGCGCCGTTCGAGTATTGCTTCGCCATGTTCACCCCTTGATCTGAGACATGATCCGGAAGATCGGAAGGTAGACCGAGAGCAGAATCGTCATCACGACGAACCCCATCCCCACCAGGATTGCCGGCTCGACGAAGGAAATCACCCTGGCGAGAAGCATGTCGATCTCCTCGTCGTAGAAGTCGGATACGGAGCTCAACATTTCCTCGAGCGCTCCGGACTGTTCTCCGACCTTGATCATCTCGAGCGTCAGGTTCGTGAAGATCCCCGTCGCCTCGAGGCTGCGCCACAGCTCGCCGCCCTCCCGGACCCGCCCGACGACGCCGGCGACGCGGCGGGACACGAAGCGGTTCCCGATCGCCTCCGAGGAGTTCTCGAGCGCCGGGACGAGCGGTGTGCCGCCGCCGAGCAGAGTCCCGAGGCTGCGCGTGAACTGCGTGATCGCGAACCGCCGGAGGATCCCGCCGACCACCGGGATCCGGAGCAGGACCGCGTCGCGCCACTCGCGGCCGGTCGGAGACCGGACCCACCGGGAGAGGAAAAAACCGGCGGCGATGAAGCCGCCGGCGATGAACAGCACGTTGGCCCGGAGGAACGTCGCGATCCCGACGACGATCTTCGTCAGCAGCGGGAGGTCCGCGTTGAAATCCGCGAAGAACTCCGAGAAGCGCGGAATGACGAACGTCATCAGGATTCCGATCAAGGCCATGGACAGGACGATCAGGATCGCCGGATAGACGAGCGTCGACACGACCTTGCGCGCCAGGGCCATCACCGTCTTCTGGTACTTCAGATACCGGCGGAGGACCGTCTCGATCTCCCCGCTCTTCTCCCCGGCCTTGAGCGACGTCCAGTAGAGCCTCGGGAAGAGATCCCCCTGCGCCGCGAAGGCATCCGACAGGGAGGCGCCCGAGTTGACCTTGTCGCGGATGTCGGTCAGCACCCGGCGAAGAGTGGGACTTTCCTGCCGCTCGAGCAGGATCTCGAAGGCGTGCACGACGGGCAACCCCGCCTTCAGGAGGGCGATCATCTCCTGGTTGAAGATGAGGAAGTCCCGCATCTTGACGCGCCCGCGCGCCTTCCGCGCCGTCCGGCCGGCGACGGAGAAACCGCCTTGCCGCCGGATCTCGAAGACGCGGCCGCCGCGCCGCTCGATCTCGGAGCGCGCCGCGCCCGCGTCGGGGGCCGCGACCGCCTCGTCCCCGACGCTTCCGTCCGGCCAGCCGGCTTTGATGGAAAACTGGGGGCTCACCCGATGTCCCTCATCGCTTCTGGACCGTCTTTCCGCCCGGCGAGCCGGGCCGCGCCGCTTCCTGGATGAGCAGGATCAGGATGAGCGCGTTCTTCGAGGCCTCGTCCCGGGAAGCGCCGAGGACGAGCGTCTGGTTGAGCGCGACGGGGACCGAGGCCCGGTACAGAGGGACGGTGACGATCCGGCCCTGATCGTTCTTCTTCAGGCGGGAGAGGGCGATCGGGGATAAGAGCAGCTCGTCGCCCGCGCCCACGGGGCCGATCGAGAACGTGAGCATGTACTCGTCGCCCAACCGGTAGGAGACGGGGCGCCCTTCCGTCCCGCGGATCATGGCGGAGTCGATCAACGTGTAGTCGTTGAACTGGAACATGGACTTCAGCTTCGCGCCGAGGCCCCCGATCTCCTTGTCGAAGGATCCTTCCGGGACGTCGGCCCGCGCGCGGATGAGCTTCACGGCGAAGTCGAACCCCCGGGGGGGAGCGTCGAAATCCGCGAGCACCCGGGCGACGGTCTTGAGATTCGCCTCACGGTCGGTGACGGTCATCGCGTTCAACCGTTGAACGAGCGTAATGGAGGCCGAATCGGAGAGGTGCGGCCGGATGAGAAGCGCCGCCTCCTCGACTCGCTTGTATTTCAGGACGAAGACGCGCACCGAGGCGTCCTCCGCCGCGGAGAGCGGAAGCGCGACGACCGCGAAGGCCACGAGGGCCGCGAGGAAAAGCGTCTTTTTTCTCAAGCAAAAAACCCGGCTGCCGCCGGGACCTCGAAGGACGGAAAAGGGTTCAGGCTCCGCTAGCTCACGTCCGAAAAGCCATCACCCCCGCCCGTCCCTCCGTTTCTAACGAATCAAATGTCGAGCGACCGATCGACGATCCAGACCACGCGTGGCTGTCCGCCACCGGGGTTCCAGTCGTAGATGGTCGCGTCGCCAGGAAGTTTCCTCTTTGCTGGCCCGCTCGCCTCGGCAAACGGAGAGAGCGGCCGGTCGGGCAGGGCCGGCACGCCCGCCACCTCGACGACGCGCGCCGTGTCCGCCGATCCCGATGCCGTTGCCGTTGCGCTACCCGGAGCCTGCGCGGCCGGCGGGAGCGGGCGCCGGGGAGACGGAGCCGAGAACGAAAAGACGATCGCGACGGCCGCCGCCGCCCCCGCTGCCGCGGCAACGATCCGGCGCCGCGACGACTTCTTCCCGACGCGCCTCTCCGCTGCCTTCAGCGCGATCCCCGCCCGCACGGCCTCCAGGACGCGCGCCTTTTCCTCCGGCGAGACGTCCTCGGGCGGAACGGCGGCGAAGAGCAGAGCCGGATCCAACGCGGCCGCCTCGCGGCGGCAGGCCGCGCATTCCGCCAGATGGGAGCGCACCGCGGACCGCTCCTCGGAATGGAGGGCCTCGTCGAGATAGGCCGCGAAGCGCTCCCGGGCGCCCGGGCACGAGACGGTCATGGCTTCACCTTCCGGGCGGCGGAGGCGCTCCGCAGCAACCCCGGGCAGATCTTCTCGATCTCCCGTCGGAGGATCCGGCGCGCGTTGAAGAGATGGTTGCGCACCGTCGACTCGCCGCACCCGAGGATCTCGGCGATCTCGTTCGTGTCCTTGTCCTCCATCTCGCGCAGGACGAACGCGGCCTTCTGCTTGCCGCTCAGCCGCTCGCTCGCCTGACGGAAGATCCGCGCCACATCGGCGTCCTCGGCGGCGCGGGAGGTTTCGCCTCCCGTCGCTTCCTCGCGCCGCCGGACCACGTGCAGGATCGCGCCGTGCGCCCGCTGCCGGCTCCGGGAGCTCCGCAGGAAGTCGATGGCGAGGTTGGTAGCGATCCGGTAGATCCAGGTGTTGAACGAGTACTTCTCGTCGTAGCGGTCGAGCTGCTCCCAGACGCGCAGAAAGACCAGTTGCGCCACGTCGCGGGCGTCTTCGGAGTCGGACACGATGCGCCGGGCGACGGAGACGACCGCGGCGGTCTTTCGGGAGACCAGGGCCTCGAACGAGACCATGTCTCCGGTCCGCGCGGCGAGCGCGAGCTCCCGGTCGGAAAGCTCCTCCGACTCTTGCCGGCGGCGGGCTTTGCTGTAGACGAGCTCCATCGGCGGTTTATACGGATCGGAACCGCCGGGCGTTGAGTCTTTTCTCCAGGACATAAACTATTGGATTGTAAGGCCAAACGACGGGAATCGGGAAACGGGAAACGGGAATCGAAGTTGCCGATCCCCCTTTTTGACCAGGCGGGGCGCAGTCCGCGTGTCGATTCCCCATTTCCGATTCCCGATTCC
>DATNMZ010000355.1:0-3014 GCA_035602095.1 Thermoanaerobaculia bacterium | reverse complement strand
CAGAAGAAGTTATTCGCTCTCAGCTGTCAGCTGTCAGCTGTCAGCTCGGAGCTGGGATGCAAAATCGCTGGATCGAACGGAGAACTGAAAACTGAGAACTGACAACTTTCTTTCACGCCATCGGCCGGCCCGCGATGCGCTCGAGCACCGCGATCGGCGCCTTCTCCGGAACGGTCAGCGTCTCGCGTCCGATCAAGAAAGTCTGCTCGAGCGCAAACTGGCCCTGCAGGACCGAGTGCGTCACCATGTCGGTGAACACCATCCAGGTCGCGTTCGGCGCAAACTCGAGACGCTCGGACCGGGCGCTCTCCTGATACTCCGCGTTCTCTTTCAAGAAGTGGTGAAAGGCGAGCATGAACTCGTCGTAGGGCGGCCGGACGCGCACGGGCAGCCCGGCGGCGCTCGCGGCGCGGAGCAGGGACCGCAGAACCGTCGCCCGCGAGGCGCGGCCCAGAATCCCCGAGGAAACGGCGAAGCGTCCGGCGAGCTCCTCGAACGTCTCTCCCGTTCTCCAGAGCCGCGGCGCCACGGGGTTGACGTTCGTGAAGACGCGGAAGATCCGGTCTCCCCGCGTGGGACGGGTCGGGAACGCGTCCACGTGGAGCAGGTCGTTGCGCGAGTGCGCGGAGAGGCGGCGGCCGGCTTCCTCCTGGGGGCGGAAGCTCGCGTAGTCGATTTTCCAGCGCCGCGCGTACCCGGGAAAGAGATCCTGGGCGAAGGCGACGACGGTTCGAGAGTAGCGCCCGAGGACCTCGCGCAGACGCCGCGCGTCTTCCGGGTGCTGCCGGGCGACGCCGGTGACGCGATCGGTCGCCGGGCGGTAGGCGATGTTCTTGTGGTATCCGGCCTCCGCCTGGCGGCGCTCCAGGAGGAAGGCGCGATCTTCCGAAGAAATCGCAAACGGCGTTTCGGGGAAGAGGAGGACGTTGCCCTCCTCGAGAACGCGGCAGCATTCCCGTTCGCGCGCGAGAGGGGAGGCGGCAAGCGTTTCGACGCGAACGACGGCCATGGACGGGTCCTTTCGGAGGGCCGAGTCTATCGCCGGAGCGGCCGCCCAACAGACGGTTGACCCCCGAAAACCTGCGTGCTAGGGTGACCGACTTCGAGGGAGCGAATGCCCGATCTCGGGAAAAAGTTCGAGTGCTTCAACTGCCGCACGAAGTTCTACAACCTCGGCAAGCCCGATGCGGTTTGCCCCAAGTGCGGAGCGAATCAAAAGGACGCCAAGTTCGACGAGCCGCCCCCGCCGGCTCCGCGGCCCCCGCGCCGCCCGGTCCTGATGGAGCCCGTCGCGGAAGAGACCGCGAACGAGTTCGGCGACGAGCCGGCTCCGGTCGAGGAACCGGAGGAAGCGGCCGACGACGAGGAGGCCGCCGAGGAGGAAGAAGTGATCGACAGCCCGACGGCCGTCCGCGAGGAAGAAGAGTACTGACGTTTCGCCCGGTCTTCGTCGGCCTCGGCTCTAACCTCGGCAATCGCCGCTCCCGCCTCCTCCGCGCCTTGACCGCCCTCCGCCGGCGGACGTCCGTTTCCCGGGTCTCCTCGTTCTACCGAACGGAGCCCGTCGGCCACGCCGACCAGCCCGACTTCTACAACGCCGTCGCCGAGATCGCCTGGGACGGCGCCCCCGAGGATCTCCTCGCCGCGTTGAAGGAGATCGAGCGGGAGATGGGCCGGGTGCCGCGCTTCGTGAACGGGCCGCGCGAGATCGATCTCGACATTCTCGAGTTCCGCGGCCTGGTCCGGAGCGGACCGGATCCGACCCTCCCCCACCCGAGAATGGCGGCGCGCCGTTTCGTGCTGGCGCCGCTCGCGGAGATCGCGCCGGAATGGACGCACCCCGTGACCGGAAAGACGGCGAAGGAGATGCTCGCAGAGCTGCCCGAGAGGCCCGCAGTCCGAAGGATCCGGGGAGAGCATTAGTTATCAGTTATCAGTTATCAGTTATCAGTTATCAGTTACGAGGGTTGTCGCGGCAGGATCCGAAACCGAAGACTGACAACTGACAACTGACTACTTGTTCGGCGCCTGCCAGCTCGCGAGATTTCTCCGGGCGGTCTCCTGGATCGCGAGCTCCTCGACCAGGCGTTCCGGCGCCGGAAGGTCCGCGGCGATGCTCCGCTCGATCGCCACCGCGCCGGCCCGGTCCCCGGATCGCTCCAGCGCTTCGGCCAGAAACTGCCGGTTGACGAAGTTGCGCGGCGCCTCTGCGACCGCGAGCCGCAGGAGCCGCAGACCCTCCGCCCGCGAGACCCAGCCGGTCACGAAAGGAATCCTCGGCGCCTGATCGTGCAGGCGGCCGAGGATGCGGTATCCACCGCCCTCTTCGAACGCGGGATCGAGGGCGATGAGGGTCCGGCAGTCATCGCGGATCCGGCTCGCCGCTCCCCTCCACGCCGCGTCGAGCTTCCCGGACGCGAGCGACCACTGGCCCCAGCCGACGGCGGTCCAGAAGAGCGACGGCGCGGAATCCGGGTCTCCGCGGAAGACTTCCGCCGCCGCGGCCGGGTCGAGGTTGCGGCGGTCGAAGCCGCCGGCGGCGGCACCGCGGCGGCGCCCAAGAATCGCGATCGCGGCTTCGCCGGCTTGCCGCGCCCTTTCGAAGACGGCGCGCTGGCCTCTCTCGTCGAGTCCCGTGTAGGAGCCCAGAAAGTAGAGAGCGCGGGCGAGCTTCCATCGGGCCTCCGCGCTGTCCGAGTCGAAACCGGCGCGCTCGTAGAGCGCGACCGCTTCCGAGATCTCGAGCGGGAAGGCGCGCGCCCCCGTCCGCCCGGAGGCCCGGCGGCCATAGTGCGCGTCCGCCTCGGCGATCAGAGCCTGCGAGGACTCCCGCGCGGAGACAGAGGCCGGCTGTTGCTCGGCGGCGAACGCCGGCCCCGCGGCGCGGAGCAGCATCGTCCCCGCGAGGAGCGCCGCCAGCCCTGGCATGCCGCGCATTATCGACGGGGGCCGGGTCCCGCTGCGGCCGGACGTAGAATCGCGGCGGAGGCTCCCCATGACCGACGGCAAGCCGG
>DATNMZ010000354.1:0-4405 GCA_035602095.1 Thermoanaerobaculia bacterium | reverse complement strand
CGAGACCCAGATCCAGGCTCTCGAGCGCAAGTCGTCCAGCAAGGAAGAGGTCTCGAAGCTGAACGCGAACGTCTCCCAGCAGACGCAGCAGCTCTTGAAGAGCCACGCCGACACCGGCGTACGCCTGGGCGAGCTCACGGTGAAAATGGAGCAGCTCGAGGCGAAACTCGAGGACACCAACCGGCGCCTCTCCCAGCTCTCGCAACAGATCGCGGAGACGCAGGGCGACCTCGCCCGGATGCGCGGGCCGTCCTCCCCCGCTCCCGCGCCGACCCCGTCCGGGCGCCCCGGTCCCCTCGAGCGGCCCTCGAATTCCTCCGCCAACGCCGACACGGCGGTCGTCCGGCCGTCCAGCGGCGCCGGCAGCCGACCCTCCCCCGCGGAGCTCTACGACACCGCCTACGGCGACTACGGGAAAGGCCGGTACGCCCTCGCGGTCCAGGGCTTCCAGGAGTACGTCGACACCTACCCGAACACCGACCTGACCGACAACGCGCAGTACTGGATCGGCGAGTGCCACTACGCGCAGAAGAAGTACAAGGAAGCCGTGGCCGACTTCGACCGCGTGCTCAAGCAGTGGCCGAAGAGCGACAAGGCGGCCGCGGCTTTCTTGAAGAAGGGGTACGCGCTCCTGGAGCTCGGGCAGAAGGCCGAGGCCGTGGTCGAGCTCCAGTACGCGATCCACGAGTACCCGTCCGCGGAAGAGGCCCGGCTCGCCCGCGCGAAATTGAAGACCCTGGGCGTCGACGTCCGCTAGACGACAGACCGACAGACCGACAGACACCGACTTACCGCAGCGGGGCGGCGGCGCTCGTCCCGCCCTGCGCCCGCGGCAGAACACGCGAGAGGAGCGAACGGGAATGGCCAACATCAAGTCCGCGAAGAAGCGGATCGGGCAGACGGCAAAACGGCAGGCGAAGAACCGCGGCGTGCGGTCGCGGCTGCGCACGGCCTTGAAGGAGCATCGCTCGGGGGATTCCGCGCAGGCCAGGGCGAAGATGCCCGAGACCTATTCGGAGATCGACATCGCGCTGAAGAAGGGCGTGATCCACAAGAACGCGGCGGCTCGATACAAGTCCCGGTTGGCGAAGAAAGCCGCCGCCCGGTAACCCTTTCAGCGGAGAGTCGTCAGAAGCCTTCCAGCAGGTTGGAAACCAGGCTCTCCGCGAACCGCTCCGCCACCCGATCGATCGCCTCGTTTTCCCGATCGACGTAGGAAGCGGCGCTGGTGGAGAAGGCGTAGTTCTCCTGAAACGCGTAGGCGGGGTTTTCCCAGATCACCTTGTCCTCGGTGGTCGATTTGAGCGAAACCCGGACCGTGATCCGCACCTGGTATTCCCGCGCCCGGCCGGACTCGTCGAAGGCAATGGCGTACAGATCGAAGCCGATCACCGCTCCGATCAAGGCGGCGTCGGCGCCTGCCGCCTGCGCCTGGACGGCGAACCTCCCGCGGCTGGCGAGCTCCCGCGCGATCTCGCGCGACAGCCGCTGTTCGACTCCCACCCGCGATGTCTGGTTCGCCAGCGTCTGAAACTGCACGACCCGGATCGAGGGCGGAAGCGTCGACGTCCGGCCGACGAGCGAGTAGCCGCACCCCGCGACGGACGCCACCGACGCGAGGGACGCCACGAGAAGCGCCACGCCCGGCGCGGAAGGGCGGGGCCGCCGCGGCCTGTGTTCCTCTCCCCTCTGTCGCATCCCGATTACCGCACGACCAGGTTCAGCAAACGGTCGGGAACGTACACCGCGCGCGCGATCTCCTTGCCTTCCACCCAGGGCCGGATCTTCTCATCGGCGCGGGCGAGGGCGAGGGCGTCCGACTCGGCGGCGCCTCGTTCGACGTCGAGCCGGCCCCGAACCTTGCCGTTCACCTGAACCACGAGAGTGATCCGCTCACTCGTCGCCAGCGCCGGATCGAAGGTGGGCCACGGAGTATCCAGGAGAAACGGCGGGTTGCCGAATCTCTCCCACCACTCCTCGGTCAAGTGTGGCGCGATCGGATGGAGGAGCCGGATCAGCGTCCGCGCCGCGCCCGCGAGCGCGGCCGGGGTTTCCGACCCTTCGTCCAGCGCTTCGCCGATGGCGCGCTGAAACTCCATCAGCGCGGCCACCGCGGTGTGGAAGTGGAATCTCTGAGCGTCCTCCGTGACGCGCTGCACGGTGCGGTGCTCGATCCGCAAGAGGGGGCTGGCGGCCGCGGCGCCTTCGCCCGCCGCCGGTCGCGTCCCCGGTTCTCGCGCGCCGGCCAGGAGCGCGGCCACCCGCCCGCAGACGTCGTGCACGCGCTGAAGAAACCGCCACGCCCCCGCGACGCCCTCCTCCGACCACTCCGATTCCTTCTCGGGAGGGCCGATGAACAGCGTGTACACGCGGACCGTGTCGGCGCCGAAACGGGCGATGAGCTCGTCCGGGGACACCGTGTTGCCGCGGGACTTGGACATCTTCTCGATCTTTCCGGTGGACGGATTGAGCTTGGTGATCATTCCCTGGTTGAAGAGGCGCGCGAAGGGCTCGTCGATCGACACGAGCCCGAGATCCCGGACGACCCGGCAGACGAATCGCGCGTACAGAAGGTGGAGGATCGCGTGCTCGATCCCTCCCACGTATTGATCGACCGGCATCCACTTCGACGCCCTCTCCGAGTCCACCATCGCGGCCGCGTCGTCGGGGTTCAAGAATCGGAGGTAGTACCAGGACGAATCGACGAACGTGTCCATCGTGTCCGTCTCGCGCCGCGCGGGACCGCCGCATTTCGGACAGGTGGTCGCGACGAACGCTTCCGACTGCTCGAGGGGGTTGCCCTCGGCGCCGCGGAACGCGACGTCCTCCGGAAGAAGCACGGGCAGCTCCGCGTCCGGCACCGGCTGGACGCCGCACCCGGGGCAATGCACCGCCGGGATCGGCGTGCCCCAGTACCTCTGCCGGGAGATCAGCCAGTCGCGAAGGCGGTACCCCACGCGCCCCCGGCCGATGCCCCTCGCCTCGATGCCGTCGATTGCCCTCCGGACCGCCTCCGGGCCGTTCGGCGTCCCGTCCCAATCGCCCGATCGGTAGAGCACGCCCCCGTGCGGAATCGCCTCCGTCATCTGCGCGGCGTCGATCTCCCCCGCCTCCGTTCGATAGACGGGCCGGATCGGAAGAGCATACTGGCGCGCGAACTCGAAATCCCGCTGGTCGTGGGCCGGCACGCCCATGACCGCGCCCGTCCCATAGTCCGGAAGCACGTAGTTGGCGAGCCAGACGGGGATCGCCTCTCCCGTTGCCGGATTCAAGGCGGTGATTCCCGTGTCCAGCCCTTCTCTTTCCCCGCCCTCGGACTCGCGCTCGAGCCGCGAGGTGCGCCGGATCCGCTCGATGAATCGTTCCAGCTCGGCGCGGAGCGGCGACTTCTCCGCCAGCTTCGCCGCCGCCGCGTGCTCGGGGGCGAGCGCGAGGAAGGTCGCCCCGTAGAGCGTGTCGGGACGCGTCGTGAACACCGCGACCGGCTCGACGAGCGCTTCGATCCGGAAGAACACCTCGGCTCCCTCGGAACGGCCGATCCAGTTGCGCTGCATGGTCTTCACGCGTTCCGGCCAGTCCAGGCCGTCGAGGCCGGCGAGCAGTCTCTCGGCGTAGTCGGTGATTCGCAAGAACCACTGCGTCAGGTCCCGAATCTCCACGGGGTCGCCCGAGCGCTCGCACCGGCCATCGACGACCTGCTCGTTGGCGAGCACCGTGCGGCACCCCGGGCACCAGTTCACCGCGGCGGTCTTTCGGTAGGCGAGTCCGCGCTCCCACATGCGGAGGAACAGCCACTGGTTCCATCGGTAGTACCGCGGGTCGCAGGAGGCGAGCTCCTTCGACCAGTCGTACAGGAGACCGAGGCCCTTCAGCTGGGTCTTCATCCGGGCGATGTTGCCTTCCGTGTACTCGCGCGGGTGGACGCCGCTCGCGATCGCCGCGTTCTCGGCGGGCAGGCCAAAGGCGTCCCAGCCCATCGGATTGAACGTGCGGCGGCCGGCCATCCGTTCGCGGCGGTACAGCGCGTCTCCCAGGATGTAGTTCCGGCCGTGCCCGACGTGCAGACGGCTGGCCGACGGGTAGGGAAACATGTTTAGCATGTAGAACTTGTTCGACCCGTCGCGAGTGTCCACGTATGCGACGCGCGCTTCCTCCCAGCGGCGCTGCCACTTCCGATCGATCTCTGCCGGGTCGTATTTCTCGGCCATGGGAGGCGGGCAATATAACCGAAGGGAGGTCGACGGACCGGCCCTCCGCTCGCCCTCGGCCGGAGGGACGACTCCTACCGGGCGGCGATGGCGCGCAACCGAACGACGGTTTCCCCCGCTCGCAGAGACGCGTACGCGAGGTCACCCGACGCGGGGGAAAGCTCGGTCAGCCGGAGGGATTTCGGGCGCCGGAGGGA
>DATNMZ010000353.1:0-2902 GCA_035602095.1 Thermoanaerobaculia bacterium | reverse complement strand
GGCCGCCCGGTCATCGCGGGGCGGGAACCGCGTTGTCTCATTTTCGTGCGAAAGGGGTCTTCGGTGAAGAGAGCGCTCCTGCTGGGATCGATCCTCCTCGCGATCCTGAGCCTCTCGTTCGCTTCGGTCCTGGTGCGGCATCCGGTCTCGAAGGCCGCACCTTCTTCTTCTGCCGCCGACGTCGAGGAAATTCAGGTTTCGCCCTCCGCCGAGGTCGCCGCTCCGGCGGTCCGGGCGCCAGTGGCGGCAGCGACGCCGGCGAAACCGGCCGTCTCCGCAAGGCAGGCGGCGGCGCGCAAGCGTCCGGCGACCCGGAAAGTCCCCGTGATCGCGCGCCTTGCCTCGATTGAGGCCGTCCAGCCCGAAGCGGTCGACACCGCGATCGGCAACCGAGTCGTCGCCGGTTCCGTCGGCGAGGCCGGCGAGAAACAGCCGAAGGCCCCGCCGACCGCGGAGAGCCTCGCGCTGTGGATCTACCAGGAGGGGGACGCCATCACCCCCGTGCTCTCGCCGGAGCTCCGCAGCATCCCTCCCATCCGCACCTCGCGGGACGAGCCGCGGGAGATCGAGAACGAGCGGCTTCCGTATCGAGGCGACGCGCCCGGCCGGCGTCCGGTCCAGCCCGACGGGGCTCTCCAGACGTCGTTCGGAATCAACGCGCCCACGCCGACGGGCGTGAACTTCGCCGGCATCGGGGTCAACGGAGTCGCTCCGTCGGACGACAACGGACGGGTCGGTCCCAACCATTACGTACAGACGGTCAACACCCAGTTCGCGGTCTACAGCAAGAGCGGCGGGGCGCCTCTGTACGGACCCGCGAACATCAACACCCTGTTTTCCTCGCTCTCGGGACCGTGCAAGACTCAGAACGACGGCGATCCGATCGTCCAGTACGACATCCTGGCGGATCGCTGGATCATCAGCCAGTTTGCGGTGAACGCGCCTCCGACGGGCCTCGCCTCGTTTCAGTGTATGGCGATCTCGAGGACCGGAGATCCCCTCGGCGCGTACTCCCTCTACGCGTTCCCGCTGAGCCCGGTTCTCTTCTTCGACTACCCGCACGTCTCGACGTGGCCGGACGGGTACTACTCGACCTTCCACGTCTTCGACGAGACCAAGCCCGCCGCGCAGCAGTTCCAGAACCAGGGGCTCGTCGCGTTCGAGAGGGACGCGATGCTCGGCGGCGTTCCGGCGAGGCTCGTGATCAAGAGCATCGGGACCGCCGGCGCCCAGGAGTATTTCGGCGGCCTCGCGGCGGACCTGGACGGCCTGACTCCTCCTCCGCTCGGTTCTCCGGAATACCTCCTGGTTCCCGGAAGCCCGGAGTTCGACGGCAGCTCGGCGCCCATGATCCACTTCTTCAAGCTGGCGACGACATGGGGGGCGAGTCCGAGTGTGACCGTCACGGGTCCGACGAACATCCTGACCGCGTCGTTCACGACCAACCTGTGCGGCTTCTCGAGAAACTGCGTTCCGCAGCCGCCTCCCGCAGGCTCGAGCGACAAGCTCGACTCGATCGCCGGCCAGTTCATGTGGCGGCTGGTGTACCGGAACATGGGCGGCACGGAGAGGATGGTCGTCAAGCACACCGTCAACGCCCTCGTGCCTCCCGCGAACCAGGCGACCATCCGCTGGTACGAGATACGAACTCCGGCGACGACCCCCACGATCTTCCAGCAGGGGACATTCGCGCCGGACGGCGACTGGCGCTTCGTCGGATCGATCGCCATGGACAACGGCGGCAACATGGCGATGGGGTACAGCAAGTCCAACGTCGCCGTGTTTCCGGAGATCGACATCACCGGCCGCCTGGCGGGGGATGCCGCGGGGACGATGGGCGCCGAAATCGTCATGCAGGCGGGCGTCGGGTCCCAGATCGGAACGGCGAACCGGTGGGGCGATTACTCGTCCATGTCAGTCGACCCGCGCGACGGCTGCACCTTCTGGTACACGACTCAATACATTCCGGTCTCCGGCTCCTTCACGTGGGCGAGCCGGATCGGGGCATTCAAGTTCCCTCCGGCGAATTGCTCCGCGCCCGCGCAGGGCACGCTGACGGGAACCGTCACGGACGGCGTCGGAAGCCCGATTCCCGGAGCCATCGTCAAGCTCGACAGCGGCTTTTCGGGAGCGACCGATTCCTCCGGCGTCTACACGATCGTGCTGCCGCCCGGCACCACGAACGCGGTCGCTTCCGCGCCCCGGCGCCCGGAGTGCAATAACTCGGCGTCGGTGCCGGTGACCATCAACGCCGGATCGACGACGAATCAGAACTTCCTCCTGACCGGGACGGCGCTGCTGGCGCTCGCTCCGGTCGTGCTCGATGACTCCGCGGGGAACAACAACGCGCACATCAACAAGAGCGAGTGCATCGTGCTCGATCTTCCGCTCGACAACCTCGGGTGCGCGGTGGCGACCGGGATCTCGGCGGTCCTGTCGTCCTCGACGTCCGGGGTGACGATCACTCAGGCGAACGCGACCTACCCGGACGCGGCGACGGGCGCGAGAGTCGCCAACACGCCGCGGTACAAGATCACCACGTCGCCCGGCCTGATCTGCGGAAACCCCATCGACTTCACGCTGACGGTCTCGAGCTCGGCTGGCACCACGCCGATTCCGTTCTCGCTGCCGACGTGCGACACGCCTCTCACGGTGACGGGCGCGATCACGGCGGGGGATGCGACTCAGACGGCGCGGCTCCTCCGCGACTTCGTCCTCCGCGGCTGCGGTTTCTCGAAAGCATGCCCCGGAACCACCGGGAGCGGGACACGCCACTACGACAGCTACACGTACACGAACACGGCTTCGACTTCCCGCTGCGTGACGGTGGAGATGACGCCGAACTGTGTCGAAATGGGAGCCGAGATCTTCACGGCGGCATATCTCGGTTCTTTCAATCCGG
>DATNMZ010000352.1:0-19427 GCA_035602095.1 Thermoanaerobaculia bacterium | reverse complement strand
CCGCCGTCGCGGCGAGCGCCCGGGCCGGCGCGCCGTCGCGGGGACGACGCTGGCGCGTGGCCGCGATCGCGCTCGCTCCCGCGCTCGCGGCCGCCGCCGCCGGGAGGATCCTTCGCGGTCCCGCGCCGCTGCGCGATTTCGACCTCGGCCTGCTGGCGCCGGCGCGGGCCCCGGAGCTCTTCGGCCGCCTCGCGGAAGCGCTGCGGAGCACGGGGGAGATCGCCGCTCCCGCCTGGGGAGGGATCGCGTGCGTCGCCGTGCTCCTCGCGGCCGGTCGGCGCACCCCGCGAGCCGATCGACTTCTCGTCATCGCGCTGACCTGCCTCGCGGTGTATTGCACGGTTCCCGCCTTCGCCGTCCGCGGCCCCGCCTGGCTGGCGGGGACGACGCTTCTTCGGACGACCGCCGCCCTGGTGCCGCTCGCGGCGGCGGCGATCGCGGGCCGGCTCGGATCGGTGTTTCGTTCGCCGCCTCCCGCGGCGGCGCCGGGAACCGGCGTCTGAAACGCGCGCGGGAGAAACGAGGAACCGCCGGGCACTTCGCTTCGTCCGACACTGCGCCGGGGTCCGTTCGCGCGAGTGTGAATAATGAGGGGAGTGAACGCCCTTCCGCAGAAATCTCCGGTCGCGGCGGACGTCCCGATCCGAGGCGAGCTCTATTCCACCGAGCGGCTCGAAGAGCACGCGGAGTCGCTTGCGGCCGAGCACGCCGTCTACGCGGACCGGCGGACCGGACGCCGGCTCCTGCCGCGGCTCGCCGAGAACGGCAAAGTCCTGCTCGAATGCTACCGGGTGATCGCGGGCGCGGTCCGCGAGGAGAGCGCGATCTCGCCCGCCGCCGAGTGGCTCGTCGACAACTTCCATATCGTGGAGGAACAGCTCCGGGAGATCCGCGAGGACCTCCCGCCCGGCTTCTACCGGGAGCTCCCGAAGCTTTCTTCCGGCCCTCTCGAAGGGTATCCGCGCGTTTTCGCGATCGCCTGGGACTTCGTCGAGCACACGGACAGCCGATTCGAACCCGAGGCCCTGCGCCGGTTCGTCCGGGCCTATCAGCGCGTCGAGCCTCTGAACATCGGCGAGCTCTGGGCGATCGCCATCTCCCTGCGTCTCGTGCTCGTCGAGAATCTCCGACGGCTCGTCGAGAGGGTCGCCGAGCGCCGGCTCGCGCGCGAAGAGGCGGACCGGCTGGCCGACCGGATTCTCGGAACGGACGCCGGGGCGCCGGGGGATCCCGCGACGGCGCTTCGGGAGCTCGAACGCCACCGTCTCCCCCGACCCTTCATCGTTCAGCTCGTCCAGCGGCTCCGCGAGCAGGATCCGGAGACGACGCCCGCTCTCGCCTGGTTGAACGGGCGGCTCGCCGCGCGCCAGGAGGACCCCGAGGAGATCGTGCGAGTCGAGCACCATCAGCAGGTCGCGACGCTCGTGACGGTGCGCAACGTGATCTCGAGCATGCGCCTGCTTTCGGCTTTCGACTGGAACGCCTTCTTCGAGAGCGTCAGCCTGGTCGAAGAGGTTCTCCGGGAAGGGACCCGGGTCCGGGAGATGGATTTTCCGACTCGGGACCGCTACCGGCACGCCGTCGAGGAGCTGGCGCGCGGGTGCCGCCGGTCCGAGATCGAAGTGGCGAAACGCGCGGCGGAAAACGCCCGCTCCGCGGCGCCGGCGCGAGGACGGGCTCGAACGGACGACCGGCGCGCCGACCCCGGCTGGTTCCTGATTTCGGGGGGCCGGGACGCCTTCGAGAAGGAGCTCGCCTTCCGGCCGCCGCTCTCCCAGTGGCTGCGCCGCGCCTCCATCCGCCGGGCCGCGGCCGCCTACCCCGGCGCCATCCTCCTCTTCACCGCGATACTCCTCTCCCTGCCGGTTTCCGTGGCGGCGAAGCTCGATTCGCCGGCCTTCGTTCTGGTCCTTCTGGCGCTTCTCGCGCTCGTGCCGGCTTCGGAGCTCGCGATCGCGGTCATCAACCGCGAGGTCACCGAGATCGTCGGGCCACGCCGCCTTCCCAAGCTCGAACTGGAGGAAGGGATACCGGCGGAAATGCGCACCCTCGTCGTCGTCCCGACGCTCCTGACGAGCGAATCGGAGGTTCGCGAGGAAATCGAGAGACTCGAAGTGCACTTCCTCGGCAACCCCGACGGAGACGTCCGGTTCGCGCTCCTGACCGACTGGACCGACGCCGACTTCGAGAGCCTCCCCGAAGACGAGGCGCTCCTGGCGGAAGCGGTCGGAGGCATCGCGGCGTTGAACGCCGCGCACGGGACCTTGCCGGGAGGGGAGTCCCGGTTCCTCCTCTTTCATCGGCGGCGCGTGTGGAACGGGCGCGAAGGCAAGTGGATGGGGTGGGAGCGAAAGCGGGGGAAACTTCACGAGCTCAACCGGTTCCTGCGGGGCGCGACGGACACCACGTTCGTGCGCGAAGCCGCTCCGGGCGGCGTCCTCGCGCCGCCGGCCGGCGTCGTCTACGTCGTCACGCTCGATTCGGACACACGGCTGCCTCGGGAGGGCGTGCGCGAGCTGGTCGGAGCCATGGCCCACCCGCTCAACCGGCCGGAGGCGGATCGGGCGACGGGACGGGTCGTCGAGGGATACGCGGTGCTTCAGCCGCGGATCACGCCGACGCTGCCCTCCGCAGGGTCGGGCACGCTCTACCAGCAGGTCTTTTCGGGACGGCGGGGCATCGACCCGTACGCCTTCTCCGTGTCCGACGTCTATCAGGACCTCTTCGGCGAGGGGAGCTACACGGGCAAGGGGATCTACGACATCGACGCGTTCGAGAGCGCCCTCTCGGGCCGCGTTCCGGAGAACGCGCTCCTCTCCCACGACCTTTTCGAAGGCCTTTTCGCCCGGGCGGGCCTCGTCTCGGACATCGAGCTGTTCGAGGGGTACCCGGGTCACTACGAAGTGTCGGCGTCTCGCCAGCACCGCTGGGCGCGAGGCGACTGGCAACTGCTCCCCTGGCTGTTCCCCCGCGTTCCCGACGCTTCGGGGCGCGGCATGCGAAACCCCATCCCGGTCCTCGGTCGCTGGAAGATCTTCGACAATCTTCGGCGCTCGCTCGCGGCCCCGGCGGCCCTGCTGACCCTCGTCGCCGCGTGGGTGCTTCCCGGGGGCTCGCCGTACCTCTGGACCGCCTTCATCGCCGCGACGATCGCCGTGCCCGGACTCTTCTCCTTTCTCGCCGAGCTCCTGCCGAGGCGCCGCGGAATCGCGAAGCGCAGCTTTCTCCGCGGGCTCGGCAAGGATCTCGCGCTCTCTCTTTTCCAGACGCTGCTGCGTCTGATCCTCCTCGCGCATCAGGCGTGGAACATGGGCGACGCCATCCTGCGCGCTCTCCTTCGAATCTTCGTCACGCGGCGCCGGCTTCTCGAGTGGGTCCCGGCCGCGCAGGCGCGCCGCTCGCTCGACCTGTCGACCGGCGGCTTCTACCTCCGCATGTGGGGAGCGGTTTTGGCGGCCGTCGCGTCCGGAGTCCTCGTCGCGGTGCGGGCGCCGGGAAGCTGGCCGATCGCGGCTCCTTTCATCGCGGCCTGGCTGCTCTCGCCCCTGGTCGCGCGGTTCATCAGCATGCCGCCGCGAGCGCTCGAGGAGGAGCCGTTCTCGGAGTCCGACGCGGCCGTGTTCCGCCGGGTCGCGAGGAGCACATGGCGCTATTTCGAAGAGTTCACCGTCGCCGAGGAACACTTTCTTCCGCCGGACAACTTCCAGGAAACTCCCCGCGGGATCGTCGCGCACCGGACCTCTCCCACCAACCTGGGGCTCGCTCTCCTCTCGACGGTGGCGGCAAACGACCTCGGCTGGATCGGCACGCACGAGATGGTCGAGCGGCTGGAAGCGACGCTCGCCACGATGGGGCGGCTCGAGCGGTTTCGCGGCCACTTCTACAACTGGTACGACACCGGCGACCTCCGGCCGCTCGAGCCGAGATACGTCTCGACCGTCGACAGCGGGAACCTCTACGGCGCTCTGATCGTGCTCCGGCAGGCATGTCTCGAGCACACCGGAGAGCCTTTGGTTTCGCCAAACGCCCTCCGAGGGGTTCGCGACGCGATCGCGGTGCTTCGCCACGGTTTCCGCCGGATGGCCGCGCGGCCCCGGGACGAGGCGGTGACCTCTCGCCACCTCGAGGAAGCGATTGCCGAAATCGACCGGCTCCTCGATGGAACTCCCGCGTCGCCCGCCGAGTGGGTGTCGCGGTGGAGCGCGCTGACGAAGCTTTCCGAGACGCTCGTCGACGTCGGCGAGACCCTCGCCGCCCAGGCGACGGACGCGTCCGAAATCCTCGCCTGCGCGGTCGCCGTTCGAGCGGCGGTCCGCAGCCACGGGCGCGACCTCGATCTTCTCGCGTGGCGCTCGCGGACCTCGGAGGCAGGCGTTTCCGCGCCCGAGCCCGTCCGGCAGGTCCTCGAGCGGCTCGTGGGCGAGGAGGATTCTCTCGCCGATCTGCCGGATCGCCATGACGCGGCCGTCCGCGAGCTCGAGGGGCTGTCCTCCTCCACGGAGGCGGGCGTCTTCCGGAGCACGGACCTGGTCCCGGACCTGAAGCGCTCGGCGGAGGCCGCCGGGGCCCTCTCCCGCCGGCTCGTCGCCGCCGCCGCGTCGGCCGCGCGCCTCCTCGCCGAAATGGACTTCACCTTTCTCTACGACCGAGAATCCAGGCTCTTTTCCATCGGGTACCGGCTCACCGACGGCCGGCTCGACGGCTCGAAGTACGACCTGCTCGCCTCCGAGGCGCGCCTGGCGAGCTTCGTGGCCATCGCCCGCGGGGACGTGCCCGCCGAGCATTGGTTCCGCCTCGGCCGGCCCCTGACGCCGGTCGGGACCGGCTCGGCGCTCGTCTCCTGGGGAGGCTCGATGTTCGAGTACCTCATGCCCGAGCTCCTGATGGACGTTCCCTCCGGCAGCCTCCTGGACACCTCCGTGCACCTGGCGGTGCGGCAGCAGATTCGATACGGCAACGAGCGGGGCGTGCCCTGGGGCGTGTCGGAATCGGCCTACAACGCCCGGGATGTGGACCTGACGTACCAGTACACCAATTTCGGGATCCCCCGGCTCGGCTTGAAACGGGGACTCTTCGAGGATCTGGTCGTGGCGCCGTACGCCACCGCTCTCGCGGCCATGGTCGAGCCCGTGGCCGCGGTCCGGAACTTCGAACGGCTGGAACGCGCCGGCGCCGCCGGCCGCTACGGCTTCTACGAAGCGCTGGACTTCACCCCGGCCCGCCTTCCGGAGGGGGAAAAGGTCGCCATCGTTCGGGCTTTCATGGCGCACCACCAGGGAATGACGGTCGTGGCGCTCGCGAACGTGCTCGACCAGGACACGATGCGCCGCCGTTTTCACGCCGATCCGTCGGTGCAGGCGACGGAGCTGCTGCTCCAGGAGCGCACGCCCTCCACCGTCGCGGTCGCGCGCCCCCGCGCCGAAGAGGTCCGCTCCCGCCGGCATGCCGCCGACGCCGTTCCTCCCGTGCTGCGGCGCTTCCTGTCGCCGCACGATACGCCCCCGCGCACGCACCTGCTTTCGAACGGCCGCTACTGCGTGATGGTCACCGCGGCAGGGTCCGGTTACAGCCGGTGGAACGACCGCGACGTGACTCGCTGGCGCGAAGACGGAACGCGCGACGGCTGGGGGAGCTACGTCTTTCTTCGGGATGTCCAGACCGGGAAGGTCTGGTCGGCCGGCTACCAGCCGACCGGAATCGAGGCCGACAGCTACGAGGTGGTGTATTCGGAGGATCGCGTGGAGATCCGCCGCCGGGACGGCACGCTCGCAACGACCATCGAAATCGTCGTCTCGCCGGAGGAGGACGCGGAGGTACGCCAGGTCTCGGTGACGAACCTCGGCCTGCGCCCGCGCGAGATCGAGCTGACGTCGTATGCCGAGCTCGTTCTCGCCCCCGGCGCCGCGGACGCCGCCCATCCCGCCTTCTCGAAGCTCTTCGTCCAGACGGAATTCGTCCCCGGCCTGGAAGCGATCCTCGCGGGGCGGCGGCCGCGGGAGCCCGAGGACCTGCGGATCTGGATTGCTCACGTCACCGCCGTCGAGGGGGAAACCATGGGCGCCGTTCAGTACGAGACCGACCGCGCCCGGTTTCTCGGCCGCGGCCGGAGCGTTCGGGAGGCGCGATCGATGGAAGACGGACGGCCGCTTTCCGGCACCGTGGGGTCCGTTCTGGATCCCATCGTCAGCCTGCGCCGGCGCGTTCGCGTCGCGCCCGGTACGACGGCCCGCGTCTCCTTTGCGACGATCGCGTCGGACTCGCGCGAGCCCGTGCTGTCGCTCGCGGACAAGTACCGGGAACCGGCAGTCTTCGAACGGATCTCCACCCTCGCCTGGACCCAGGCGCAGGTGCAGCTTCGCCACCTCGGGATCACGCCGGACGAGGCGCATCTCTTCCAGAGGGTCGCGAATCGCATCCTCTATTCCGACCCGTCCCTGCGGTCGCCCACGGAGGTTCTCGAGCGCAACCGGAAGGGCCCTTCCTCGCTCTGGCCCCACGGGATTTCCGGAGATCTGCCGATCGTTCTCGTCCGGATCGACAACGCCGAGGACCAGGAGATCGTCCGCCAGTTGCTCCGGGCGCACGAGTACTGGCGGATGAAGGGGCTGGCCGTCGACCTCGTGATCGTCAACGAGCAGAGCGCAACCTACGACGCGGAATTGCGGTCCACGCTCGAGGCGCTCGTGCGGACGCGGCAACGCGCCCACGGCGCTCCCGAGAGCGAGAGGGGCGGGATCTTCATGCTGCGC
Source organism: Thermoanaerobaculia bacterium (assembly GCA_035602095.1). Lineage (GTDB taxonomy): Bacteria > Acidobacteriota > Thermoanaerobaculia > UBA5066 > Gp7-AA6 > JALYUA01. Next base: position 12,678 of record DATNMZ010000352.1, on the reverse strand, counting down.
GGCGACCAGCTCCACCCGGCAGACAAGGACCTGCTGCGCGCCGCGGCGCGAGTCGTCCTCCTGTCGCGCCAGGGGACGCTCGCGGAACAGATCGTTCGGTTGCTCCGGGCCGCTCCGACGCCGCCGCCTCCTCGCGCAATTCCGCTCCGCGCGCCCGTCGGGGAGGTGGCGCGACCCCGGAACGATCTGGAGTTTTTCAACGGACTGGGCGGGTTCACGCCGGAGGGCAACGAGTACGTCATCACTCTGGGGGACCACGAATCGACGCCCGCCCCCTGGATCAACGTCGTCGCCAATCCGGCCTTCGGGTTTCTGGTCTCGGAGTCGGGCTCGGGATACACCTGGGCGGCGAACAGCCGAACGAATCAGATCACCTCCTGGTCGAACGATCCCGTCTCGGACCCGGGGGGCGAAGCCATCCTGGTCCGCGACGAAGAGACGGGGGAGATCTGGAGCCCGACCGCGCAACCGGTCCGGGATGGATGGCCGTACGTCGCGCGGCACGGAAAGGGCTACAGCCGCTTCGAGCACACGGTTCCGGGCATCTCCCTCGAGCTGACGCAGTTCGTTCCTCTCGAGGACCCCGTGAAAGTGTCGCGGCTGTCGATCGCGAACACCTCGCAGACGCCGCGAACGCTCTCCGTGACGGCTTACGCGGAGTGGACGCTCGGCACGACCGGCGCGCCCGGCAAGGCGTTCATCGTCACCGGCCGCGACGCCGAGACGGGGGCCCTGTTCGCGCGCAATCCGTGGAACGAGGAGTTTGCCGGTCGCGCCGCGTTCCTGGACCTCGCCGGGAAACAACGGTCCTGGACGGCCGACCGGACGGAGTTCCTCGGACGCAACGGCAGCCTGCGCGCCCCCGCGGGGCTCGCGCGCGGCGCGTCGCTCTCCGGACGCAGCGGCCCGGGCCTCGATCCGTGCGCCGCCCTCCAGACGGTCTTGCGGCTCGCCCCCGGAGAGACCCGAGAAGTCGTCGTCCTTCTCGGAGAGGGCGCCGATCCCGCGGACGCGCGCCGGCTGATCGCCTCGTGGCGCCAAAGAGACCTCGCCGCCGCGCTCGCCGACGTCGTCCGCCGCTGGGACGACACCCTGGGCGCCGTGCAGGTGAAGACTCCCGACCGTTCGATGGATTTCCTCCTGAACGGATGGCTCCTCTACCAGACGCTCTCCTGCCGGATCTGGGGTCGCTCCGCCTTCTATCAGGCGGGAGGGGCCTACGGGTTCCGCGACCAGCTCCAGGACGTGATGGCTCTGACCGCCGCCCGGCCCGACATCGCGCGCGAGCATCTGCTCCGCGCCGCGTCCCGGCAGTTCGAGGCGGGAGACGTCCAGCACTGGTGGCACCCGCCCGCCGGAAAGGGAGTCCGTACGCGGATGTCCGACGACCTCGTGTGGCTTCCGTACGCCGTCCTCCACTATCTCGGCGTCACGGGCGACCGCGCCGTGCTCGACGAGCCGGTCTCCTATCTCGAAGGCGCGCCTCTCGAGCCCCAGGAGATCGAACGGTACTTCGAGCCGAAGAGGTCGTCGGCGACCTGGACTCTCTTCGAGCACTGCGCGCGGTCGATCGATCGGAGCCTGGCGGTGGGCGCGCACGGGCTTCCGTTGATGGGAACGGGCGACTGGAACGACGGCATGAACCGGGTGGGGCACGAGGGCCGGGGGGAGAGCATCTGGCTCGGCTGGTTCTTCTCGGCGACTTTCCGGGACTTCGCCCGTCTCGCGGAAGAGCGCGGCGAGAAGGAGAGGGGGAAGCGGTGGCGCGACCGGGTCCGCAGCTTGAAAGCGGCGCTCGAGGAGCACGGCTGGGACGGCGACTGGTACCGTCGGGCCTACTACGACGACGGGACCCCGCTCGGCTCCGCGTCGAACGAAGAGTGCCGGATCGATTCCATCGCGCAGTCTTGGGCCGTCCTGTCGGAAGCCGCCGACTTAGAGCGCGCGCGGCGAGCGATGACGGCGGTCGAAGAGCACCTCGTGCGACGGGAGGAGGCCCTGGTGCTCCTCTTCACGCCGCCCTTCGATAAGACGACGCACGATCCCGGATACATCCAGGGATATCTCCCCGGAGTCCGCGAAAACGGAGGACAGTACACGCACGCCGCGCTCTGGTCCGTCATCGCTTTCGCCGCGCAGGGGGATGGCGACCGGGCGACGGAGCTCTTCTCGATGTTGAATCCGATTCACCACGCCTCGACGCGGGCGGGCGTCTTTCGGTACAAGGTCGAGCCGTACGTCGTCGCCGCGGACGTTTATGCGGAGCGGCCCCACGTGGGACGGGGAGGATGGACCTGGTACACGGGCTCCGCGGGCTGGATGTACCGCGCCGGAGTGGAGTGGATCCTGGGCTTCCGCCTGCGGGGGACGACGCTGCATCTCGATCCCTGCGTGCCGCGCGCCTGGCCGGGGTTCCAGATGACGTTCCGGTACCACTCCGCGCGGTACACCCTGGACGTCGCGAATCCGCGGGGCGTCGCTCGGGGTGTGGCGTCGATCCGGCTCGACGGAAAGCGTCTGCCCGGGCCCGTCGTGGCGCTCGCCGACGACGGAGGGTCGCACTCGATCGAAGTCGAGATGGGAACTGAAAACCGATAACTGTGAACTGACTACTCGTCCCTTCTCAAACCTTCGGTGCGAAGAGCCCTCGGGCCTGCTCCAGATCCGCCGGCGTGTCGATCTCCACGGCGCGGAAGTTTTTCAAATCCACGGGATAGATTGCTTCCCCGCCTTCGATCAACTCGACGAAGGCGGACTCGTACCATTCGTTCGCGCCGCCCTTCTGTCGGAGCCGACGCTCGAGGACCGAGAACAGACGGCGCACGAAGGTCGGAGCGAAAACCGCGATGCCGACCGACTCTCCCGCGGCCCGCTCGGCCGCGATGTGCTTTCCGATGTCCGAGATCCGGCCGTCGGTTCCCAGGGTGACCTTGACTTCCTCCTCGCCGACCGGGCCGCGGCTGCGGATGGCGAGCCGGTTTCCGTGCGAGTCGTCGAGAAGAAGCCCGATCACCTCCCGGTCGAAAACGACGTCGGCGTCCAGCAGCAGGATGGACTCCGGCTCCGCGCGGCGGGCGAGCGAGAGCGACCAGGCATTGTTCGTCGTGGCGTAGTCGGCATTGCGCACGAACTCGAACCACTCGGGAGGAAACTGGGACGTGAGCGCCGAGCGGAGCCGGTCCCCCTCGGATCCGTCGACCACCGTGATGGATCGGATCCCGTACCCTGCCAGGATCGCAACGGCTCGGCCGACGATCGAGCGCCCGCCCACCCTGAGCAGGCACTTGGGGCGGACTTCCGTCTTCGGACCCATCCGCTCTCCCGATCCGGCGGCGAGGAGGATCGCGCGGTTGATCATGGCGATGTCGCGGCGCACCGGAGCGCGCGGCGTTCCGCGGCGAGCGTGGCGAGCATCCACAGGTTTCCGGCGCCGACTGCTCCCCACAGGTAGAGATCCGGCCGATCGAGGAGCCCGGCGCAGACCAGAATCGCGGTGACGTGCATCGTCGGTCCGGTCCAGACGCTCCGGCGGAGCACGGGCCGGTGGCATGCCGCCCAGCGTCCGGGGTCGCCCTCCTCGCGCATCCGCGCCTCCGCGTCCGGCCGTGTCACCGGCGTCCAGGCGCGCCGGTACCAGCGGTACGCCGCGATCAGCGCTCGCGCGCCGCGGTGAGTTCCCTGGAGCCGCCACTCCTCTGCCTGGCGCGTCATCGCCTCGAGCTCCTCCCGGGGATCCCGGCTCCTCCGGTAGACGCGGTCGAGCCACGCGCGGCGCCTCTCGTCCAGGAAGGCGCACTGCCATGCCATCGACGCTCCGGCGGCGACCACCAGCCACCACCAGTTTATTGCGGCAGGCCGCCGGAGGTTCAAGGAGTGCGCCATGCCGACGAAGACGGCGATGGTTCCGATGTAGTCGGCGGCGCCGTCGACGAGGTACCCGACCGGGGAGGCGGAGCCCTGCAGACGCGCCAGCTGCCCGTCCGCGCAATCGAGCACGTTCCCGGCGAAGCAGGCGATTCCCGCGGCGAGCGCCGCCGCCGGCGTGGCGCGCCAGAAGAGAAATCCGGCCGCGACGCCGCAGATCATGCTTGCGGCGCTCACCTGGTCGGGTGCGACCCGGCTTGCGCGCAGCGGCCAGGCCACGAGGAAGGCGATCGGCCGGTAGACCAGCAGGTCGAGCGGCTCCTCGAGCTCCGGCGCCTTGAGAGATGCCCGGTAGGCGGCATGGCGGCCGAGGAGGGTCTCCAGGCTGCGCCTACCGAATGGCCGGGATCGTGGAGAAGACTTCCTGGAATGCCTCGAGGAGGCAGGAAGTCTCCTCGGGGGTGCCGAGGGTGATCCGCGCGCAGTGAAGGAAGTCCGGTTCGCTCAGGAACTTCAGAATCAGGCCGCGGCGATCGAGCTCCGCTTTCACTCCCGCGGCGACGGCGGCGGAGGAGAACCGCGCGAGGACGAAATTCGCCTGGGAATCGTATGCCCGGACCCCCGGGAGAGCGCGGAGCGTCTCGATGAGCCGGCGCCGGTCCGCGATGACGCTGCGGGATAGCCGCGCGTAGTAATCCGGATTGGAAAGCGCCGCGAGAGCAAGACGCTCGGACACCCGGCTGTACCCGAGGTTGCGCGACGAGAACTTCAGGAAGCCGTCGAGCTCGGTGCCCGCCACGCCGTATCCGATCCGCGCGCCGGCGAGGCCGTACAGCTTCGAAAAAGTCCGCAGGACGAGCAGGTTCGGGCGCGTCTGCGCCAGGGCGCAGGCGTCCTCGTCCGGCTCCTCCGAAAACCCGAAATAAGCCTCGTCGTAGACGACGACGGCATCCCGGAAGATGTCGAGGACTTCGGCGAGGCGCGTCCGCGGGAAGGCGTTGCCCGTCGGGTTGCTCGGGGATGCGATCAGGAGGATTCGCGCCGGCGTCTCGCGCTGGATTCGCGCCAGCGCCTCGATGTCGTAGGCCCACGCCGTCGGAGTCTCGACGATCGGGTATTCGGCGGTCACGCCGCCGACCTCGTCCGCGATCGACCGGTAGTACCACCAGGAGGCGCTCGGGATCAGGCACCGCTCCCCGGGACGCAACCAGTGGTGGATGGCCTGCTTCAAGAGATCCTCGCACCCGTAGCCGAGGACCAGCCGTTTCTCCGGAACTCCATGCTTTGCGGCGAGCTCCCGGGAGAGCGCGCTGTAGAAACCCCGCTGGAAGTCGCGCGTGTAGTTGAAGAGAAGCTCCGGCTCCGCCTCGCGCAGGGCCGCGAGGCATTCCGGCGCCGGACCGTAACGGTTCTCGTTCCGGTCGAGCAGGATGGGGGTCATGAGTTTGGGAGATTCTAGACCCGTCCAACCGAGGAAGTGCGTGGGATGCGCTCGACCCTGGCCCGCTCCGGCCGCGCGCGGCCCCTCCTACGTGTTTCGCGCGTCCTTCCGGTGTATCCAGCGGATGCGCAGCAGGTCCCGCAGTGTCGGAAGCGTGTGGCGCCAGACCGAGACCTTCGATTCCGGCGAGTCGAACCACAGAACAGGAACTTCCGCGATCTCGAGTCCGTGGCGCTGCGCCAGATACAGGATCTCCATGTCGTAGGCGAACCCCTCCACCTGCGCGTCCCGGAAGAGGCCGCGGGCGATGTCGCCTCGGAAGAGCTTGAATCCGCATTGCGTGTCGGCGATGCCCCGGACGGCAAACAGACGCACGAGCAGGTTCCCCGCCTTCCCGAGGACGCGCCGGTAGAAGGGCTGGCGGATGCGAACGAGCCGTTCGTCGATCGCGCGGGAACCGATCGCGACGGGGTGCGTTCGCAGAGCCTCCGCGAGCTTCGCCCACTCGCTCAACGGAGTGGAGAGATCCGTGTCGGACACGAGCACGGGATCTCCTCGGGAGGCGAGGACTCCCGTCCGGATCGCCGCCCCCTTTCCCCGGTTGACCGAGTGCCCGAGGATCGCCAGAGGCAGGCCGGCATCGGCTGCCGTCCGGCGGGCGACCTCCGCCGTTCCATCCGTCGAACCGTCGTCGACGAGCACCACCTCCCATTCGGAGCCGCCGGGCCTCGAGCGGACCCACTGCGCGATGGCTTGAATCGAGGCCGCGACGCGATTGCCCTCGTTGTAGGCCGGGATGACGAGGGAGGCCCGCTCCGCGGGGGCTTCGTGCTCCGGGGCGTCCCTCATGGCTTCCGGGCGTCGAAGACGAACTGGTAGCCGAAGAGCGTCGGCCAGATCCGCGACGACAGCCGCGCGAAGCTCCGCGTCGCTCCGCTCCAGGGGGAGTCTCCAAGCCCGGGAAGCGCAAGCTCGTAAGGCATCGCGGTCGCCTCCGCCGAAAGGACGCGGAAGCCGGAGCCTTCGAGGAGCTCCCGGCCGGTCCTCCGCGTGTAGAAGGAGAGGTGCGTGCGATCCAGGATCCCCCGGTCGGCGTAGTGAAAACGGCCCGCGAGGAGGGAGAGACGGACGGAAACGTTCGCAATGTTCGGGAGCGAAACGAGCAGGGTCCCGCCCGGGACGAGCCAGCCGTGGATGCGCTCGAGCAGCGCTTGCGGCCGCGCGAGGTGCTCGAGCACGTCCGCGCAGACGACGACGTCGAAGGGCGAATCCCAACCGCCCTCCATCGCGTCCGCGGTCCGCCACGCATCGTAGCCGTCGCGGGCGGACGACGGCAGCGCGGCGTCGGGCTCGACGCCCGCCAGAAACGCGCAGCGATCCCGGACGGCGCGGCCGAGGTGTCCCCCGGCGGCGCCGAGGTCCAGAAGCCGAAGCCCGGCGGGCAGGGCGCGGATCCGGCGGCGCAGGAGGTCGTGGGAGGAGCCGGGGATCTCCTTCCAGGAGTATTTTTCTCGGTCCGACACGGGGCGAAAGCTATCAGGCACTAGCTATCAGCGATCCGCTGTCAGCTATCAGCGGCCGGAGCTCACACGCGGAACTTCTGCGCGATCGGGTACCGGCGGCCCTCTCCGAACGCGCGGCCGGTGACCTTGGGGCCGGGCGGAGCCTGCCGGCGCTTGTACTCGTTGCCGTCGATGCGCCGGGCGATCTCGCGCGCGAGCGCGAGCGGCGCGCCCGTCCGCCGCGCCGCCGCCGCCGGCGAGAGAGCGTGCTCGACCAGCGCTTCCACCAGAGGATCGAGCACCGCGTAGGGCGGCAGCGAGTCCGTGTCTTTCTGGTTCGGCCGGAGCTCGGCGGAGGGTTCCTTCTCGATTGACGCCTCCGGGACCCGAGCGCCCTCGCGATTGATTTCCCGGGCCAGCGCATACACGAGCGTCTTCGGCACGTCGGACAGGAGCGCATAGCCTCCGGCCATGTCGCCGTAGAGAGTGCAGAATCCGACCGCGAATTCGGACTTGTTTCCCGTCGAGAGCACGAGGTGGCCGTACTTGTTCGAGAGCGCCATCAGAATCGCTCCGCGGATCCTCGCCTGCAGGTTCTCTTCGGCCTCCGCGGTGGAACCGTCGAACGCGGGACAGAGAGTCGCGCGGTAAGCGTCGAAGACGGGCCCGATGGGAATCTCGAGCAGCCGGATTCCGAGGAGGCGGGCGGCCTCCCGCGCGTCCCGGACGCTCCCTTTCGAAGAGTACGGTCCCGGCATCGCCACGCCCGTCACGTGCTCCGCTCCGAGCGCTTCGACGGCGAGCGCGGCGGTGACGGCCGAGTCGATGCCGCCCGAGAGTCCGAGGACCGCCGTGGCGAATCCGCACTTGCCCGCGTAGTCGGACAGCGCGAGGACGAGCGCGCGGCGCAGGAGCGTGATCTCGTGTTCCCGCCGCGGCAATGGCCGGGAGGCCCCGGGAACCTCCACGGTCCAGAAATCCTCGGCGAACGCGCTCGCGCGCGCCACGAGCCGGCCGGACGGGTCGAAGACGCAGGAGTTCCCGTCGAAGACGAGCCCGTCGTTGCCTCCAACGAGATTGCAGGAGACGAGCGGGATGCGGGTTCGGCCCGCGATCTGGCGCATCATCCGTTCGCGGAGGCGGTCCTTGCCGACGATCCAGGGGGATGCGGAGAGATTCACGTGCAGTTCGGCTCCGAGCGGGCCGAGATCGTCGACGGGATCGCGGGGATAGAGGCGGCGCCGCTTCCAGAACGTCTTGTCGTTCCAGATGTCCTCGCAGATGGTGATCGCGATGCGCCGGCCTCCAGCCCGCACGAGGACCGGCCGGTCGCCCGGTTCGAAATATCGGCCCTCGTCGAACACGTCGTAGTTGGGAAGCAGCCGCTTTCGGTACTGCGCCACCGTCTTTCCGCCCCGCGCCGCCACGGCGATGTTGAAGACGCTCCGGCCGGACGGGGAGTGATTGCGCGCGATCGAACCGTACAGCCAGAGCGCGTCTTTGCTCGAGCGGGCGATGCGTTTCGCCGTGGTCTCCGCCTCGCGGACGAACGCGGCCCGCTCGAGGAGGTCCTTGGGGGGGTAGCCGGGGACGGCGAGCTCGGGAAAAACGACCACCTGCGCCCCGGCGGCTTCCGCGCGGCGTCCGAGGTCCACGATCTTCCCGGCGTTGCCGGCGAAATCGCCGACTGTCGTGTCGATCTGAGCGACCGCGACGCGAAGCGGGCGCTTCACGCGTCCTCGGCCGGCGGGTCGGTCGCGAGCAGAGGCCGGCCCGAGAGCCCGTCGGCGAGGGTGGGCGCTTCCCGCTCGCCCCGGGTGAAAAGAAGCGAGAGGCCGAGACTTCCGAACGTGAGGAGCGTGCCGGCCCAGCGCAACGCGGCCTCCCGGGGAGTCAGCCGGCGCGAGCCGCCGCGCGGGACCGCTGAGAGCCCGCTCAGGGCCATGCCGACTGTCCGACCGAAAAGGAAGAGGGGGACGACGACGGCGAAGAAGGAGAAGTAGACGGCGAACGCGCCGACCCAGAGCAGCCCGGAGACGCTCGGCCACCGATCTCGAAGCGACGCCGCCACGAGAAGGTCGATCGCGACCACGAGCGCGACAACCGACGCGTCCGCGGCGGCCGCGACCACGCGCGCCGAGGGCGGCGCCGCACGGGGGACCGCCGCTTCGACGGGCGGGCCCTCCGAAGCGAGGGGAAGAGAGAACGCCTCGCCCCGGTCCTCCCGCAGCGGGAGGTCGAGGAGGTCGCCGGGCAGGCCGGGCTCTTCCCGGCCGCTCAAGGCCGGTGGTTCAGGTGCCGGACGTAGATGCGCCCCATGAGATCGAGGTCACCCTTCTGGTAGCGCTCGGCAAACTTGCGATGCCGGATCGCCTCCGCGTCGGCGGGGTCGAGGGAAAGAGCTTCCTGGAACGACTGAATGGCTTTCGGATACTGGCCGTTCTGCAGTTGCGTGATCCCCTGATTGTAGTAGGCCCGGAGGAGATACGTCTTCGCATCCTGGTTCTCGCGGTCCTCCTGAAAAATTCGCCAGAGCACCGGGATCGCGGTCTCGTACTCGCGCTCGTTGTAGAGCTTGACGGCGGGGGTGAGCGCCGTCACTTTCTCGGCGGCCACGCCCATCGCTTGAGCGAAGGTCGGGTCGTTGCGGAACGCGAGCGACGCCTGGCTGAAGTTCTTCAGGGCTTCGATGTATCGCTTCTCGGCGAGCGCCCGCTCCGCCACGAGACGAATGCGCGCGGCGTCCGCCTGTGCGTCCGTGGGCGCAGCGGAAGTCGCCGTGCCCTCCTGCGGGAGAACGGAGACGCCGCCGCCGGCCTTCGGCGCCGCCGCCGACGCCGGCGACTTGCCGAGGTCGGCGAGAGTGCGCTGCGCCTGCGCGTAGTCCGGGCTGGAAGCGGGAATTTCCCGCAGCTCCTGCCGGGCTTCGGCGATCTTCCCCTCGCCCAGGAGCTGGCGGGCCCGGGGGAGAGAGCCCACGGAGGCCGCTTTCGCGCCGGGCACGGGGGCCGCCGCCCTGGGGGCGCGGAAGACGAAGACGTACGCGAGGAGGAGAGTGATCGCGACGAACGCGCCCACGAGGATGAGAACCCTCGGATGGACCGGAAGACCGAACGGCTTCCCCTTCGGCGGCGCCGCAGGGGCCTCCGGCTCCGCGGGTACCGCGGCCGGCGCGGTTGCGCTTCCGGGAGGAACCGGTGGGGCTTCGGAGCCTCTCGCGGCCGGGCCGGCGGGCCGGCTCATGTCCTCCTGGATTCGATCGAGATAAAAGAGCGCGGTCGGCTCGTGCGGGTCGACGCCGACGACCTGCTGAAAGAGCTCGCGCGCGCCCTGGAGATTGCCCATCTCATAGGCCTCGCGGCCAGCCGTCAGACTGTCGGAGATGCGGCGGTTGCCTTCCGCCATGTGCTGTCGGGTGTTCTCGATACGGGTGACCGCCTCGGTGTTGTTGATGTCGATCAAAAAGATGCGAGACCAGATCTCGATCGCCTGCTGCCGATCGCCCCGGGCCGCCGCGTCGTCCCCCTGGCCGAGCAGCGCGGCGATTTCCCGCTCGCTCGCGTCCGACTCCTCCTGCGGATCCGGCCCGAGACCCGGGATCGCCGTCGGCCCGGACACCGGAGCGGATTCGCCGAGGCCGGGAGAATCGGCCCGCGGGCCGAAATCCACGTCCCCGAGGTTCAAGCCTCCGCCGGCGTCTCCCCACATGTCCGCCGGAGAGCCGGGCGGGCTCGCGGGACGGGAGTCGTGAAGCGGTCCGCCGAGCTCCGTGCGCCGGCCGGACGCCGGAGGCGTCATCGGCTCGACGCTCGCCGGAAGATCGAGCGACAGCGAATCCAGGCTGAGCGCGTCGAGCCCGCCAGCGCCGGGAGCGGGAGGGACAGGGGGCGCCGCCGCGCGGGGATGCGCGGGGGTGTTCCATGCGGCGTCCTTGCCTTCTTCGAAGCCGATGCTCGGCTCCTGCGTGGCGAAGCCCCCGCCGACTCCCGAGCCCGTATCCGGGAGGTCCAGGCTCAGCCCGCCGAAATCGGGAGGGGGCGGCGGCTTGGGGGCGGCCCCCGCTCCGGGCGAAGCCGCTCCGATCCGCCGCTCGAGGAGAGCGACGGCGGGATGGTCCGGATCGAGACCCCGCATCTGCTCGAGCTCGCGGCGGGCGTCGGCTGTCCGGTTCGCCTCGAGGGCGGCGAGGGCGCGCCGGCGGCAGCCGTCGAACACGGGCTCTGCCGCCTTCTTCTGCTCCGACTTGTCCAGAATCTCGAGAGCGTCCGGGCTGCCGGGGGCAACCGCGAGAACCTGCTCCGCGGCGGCGATCGCGGCATCGAAGTCCCGAGCGTTGAAGCTCTCGACCGCCCGGATGAGCAGGCGGTCCACGTCCGCCCCGGCGCCCCGCTCCTGGCGCGTGGGGGTCGACGCGACGATGGCCTCGAGCTGGCTCACGTCGATCTCGGCGTTCGGGTTACGCGCCTTTTCCATGAGCTGCCGGGCCGGCGCGAACCGGGCGTCCATCTTGAGGATGAAATCGCACCCGATCAGGCAGTCCTCGAGCTTCCCCTCGGAATAGAGGTTCAGTGTGTGGCGGAAAGTCGAGAGAATCTTCTCCTTGACCTCCCGCGGAAGGGAGGCATTCCCGGGGTAGCTTCCGGGGCTCGGCTGCGCGCCCATCAGGCGCGCTCGGCGCGCGGGAAGGCGCGTCTGGCGGTGTCTCGGCTCACTTCCCTCGAATTATAGACTGCGCGCGGAGAAAACGGCGATGCGCACGGTGATCGAATGCGTTCCGAATTTCTCGGAAGGGGCCGACCCGGTGAAGGTCGGAGAGATCGCCGATGCCGTCCGCGCCGTCCCCGGTCTTCGGCTGTTGAACGTTTCCTCGGACGCCTCGCACAACCGGAGCGTCCTCACGTTCGTGGGAGACCCGACGGCCGTTCGCGGGGGGGTGCTCGCCCTCTTCGAGGCGGCCCTGCCCCGCATCGACCTCACGAGACATCGCGGCGAACACCCCCGGATGGGCGCCGTCGACGTCGTCCCGCTCATTCCGATCCGAGGGGCCACGGTCGCGGACTGCGTCGCTCTCTCCCGAGAGCTCGGGGAGGAAATCGGGCGCCGGTTCGGCATTCCCGTCTACCTCTACGAAGACTCCGCCGCTTCGGAGGGGCGGCGCAATCTCGCGGACGTCCGCAAGGGGGAGTTCGAAGGCCTTGCCGCGAAAATGGAGAAGCCGGAATGGAAGCCCGACTTCGGACCGGACCGCCCGCACTCGACCGCCGGGGCCGTCGCGATCGGCGTCCGCGCGCCGCTGATCGCCTACAACATCAACCTCGCGACGCGGGACCTCGCCGTCGCGGAACGCATCGCGAAATCCATCCGGCACGTCAGCGGGGGGTTCCGCTACGTCAAGGCGATGGGAGTGGACCTCGCGGACCGGGGCCTCGTTCAGGTCTCGATCAACATGACGAACTATCGGAAGACGCCGCTCCACCGCGTCTTCGAGTGCGTCCGATCGGAGGCGGACCGCCACGGCGTCGCGATCGTCGGGTCGGAGATCGTCGGGTTGACGCCGGCGGATGCGCTCTACCAGGCGGCGGAACACTACTTGAGACTTGAAAACTTCTCGAGCGATCAGGTCCTGGAAACGCAATTGCTCGAGTCGGACGACTAAGGGGAAATCTGCGATCTGCGATCTGCGATCGGGTGATCAATCGGCGATCTACGATCGGGCGATCGGGAACCCTGGGAAACCGACGGATCAGCACTCTTCACTTCAATTCGATCACCCGATCACCCGATTAATCACCCGATCACCCGATCGCCGATCACCCGATTCCCTCATCCGGATCACTCTGTCAATCGCCTGACACCCGATCACCCGATCGC
>DATNMZ010000351.1:0-4865 GCA_035602095.1 Thermoanaerobaculia bacterium | reverse complement strand
GGCGGGCCTCGTCCAGCCGACCGAGTCTCTGGAAGCACGCCCCCAGGTTGTTCAGCGCCCCGACGTAGTTGCTCCAGAGGCCCCGACTCTCGAAGACCCGGAGCGCCTCGGAGAGAAGGGGCAAAGCCTCCTCCTCACGCCCGAGGGTCGCCAGAGCGGACCCCACGGCGACCTGAGCTTTTGCGGACAGGTCCTCCAGGCCGAACGCCTGGAAGCTCGCCAGCGCTCTGCGCGCGAGGACCAGTGCCTCGGCCCCCCGGTCCAACAGGAATCGCCGCTGCGCTTCGATGTGCTCGACGATGGCGAGAGCGACCTCGTCACCGCCCGCCATGGCGATGCCCCTGTAGGCCAGAGCGAGGTGCGTCTTCGAGCGCTCGAAATCCTGACCCCAGTTGCACGCCTGGCCGGCGAGCAGGTGCGCATGCCCTCGAAGAGCCACGAGGGGAACGAGAGTCTCCGCCTCCGACTCTCCGGCCTGCGCCGCGGGCTCCCGACGCAGGCGGCCGAGGACAGCCTCCGCGAACCGGAGCGCCGCGGTCGGACCGGCCGCGATCTGCCGTCCGGAGTCCTGCAGTGCATAGAGGATCGCGTACCGCATCGAAGGGTCGCGGAGGTCGAGTCCGTCGAGCATCTCTCCGAGGCGCCGCCCATTTCCGGTCCGCTCGAGGATGCGAGCCTGGAGCTCCACCGCGGCTTCCGATGCCCGGAGGGCGAAACCGGTCAGCTGATCGCTGCGGGGCCGTTCGCGCCGCCGTTCGCGCGCGAAGACGGGCCGGGCGCGAAAAGGATCCCCTTGCGGAAGGTCCGCCGTGTCCGGTTCCGCTGCCAACGGATTTTCCCGCGCGAGCGCGCGGAGCTCTCCGTCCAAGCGGATCACCTCGGCGCTTCGCGAGGAACAGGAACGGCAGCTCTCCAGGTGTCGCGCCGCCGCCTGTCGCTCCGAGCCCTCGAGCTCGTCCGCTGCGTGTCGGAGGAGGGTGAAATCGTCGAGATGCAAGGTCGTCAGGCTATGCATCGCCGCAGGCGCTGGAGGCAGCGATTGATCGTCTTGAAGACGCCGGAAGATGCGAGCTCCATCACTCGGGCCGTTTCCGTCAGGGTCTGACCCTCCACGTAGTAGGCCGCGAGCAGGCGGCGGCACGAAGAAGAGATGCCGTTCAAGGCCTCGCGGAGGGCGAGCCGCCGATCCAGTTCGCCCGCTCCCCCCGGAGCGGGACTCGCCTCGCACGCCTGCGGCCGGCCGACGAAGACCTCGAGACCGCGGCGACGGCGCTCGACGAACCGCCAGCATCGGGAGCGAAACAGGGCGAAGACAAACCCCTGGGGGCTCTCGATATGACTCTGCTGGCGGAGCAGCTCGAGGGCCGTGTCCTGGAGAAGGTCCTGGGCGTCGTCGGAGCCAATCCCGAATCGGTCGCGCGCGTACGCCAGGAGCCTGCTGCGTTGCCCCGGATCGGCCAGTACGGCGACCGCGATCTCCCGCGTCGTCGGCGGTGCTTCGACTCCCATATCCCTCTCCGGCGTCTGTCCGCGAAACTGGCGAGATTCTAACCGCAATCTCGGCGTTTTGACACCGAACGGCGGAAAGCGGGCGGGCGCGGGCCGCGAAATTGCTACAGTTGCTTCCATCCCATGACCGAACCGCCCGTCCCTCCCCAGCGGCGGAGCATTAGCGTTCTGCTCGTCGGCAGCGAGCGCGGAGCGTTGGACCTCCTGGCCGAGCTGCGGAAGGCGGGGTATGAAACCGACCCGCTCCGCGTCGACAGCGTCCAGAGCCTCGCCTCGGCTCTCGACCTGGGAAAATGGGACATCGCGCTCTGCGAGGACGGGCTGCCCGACCTCGATGGTCCGACGGCGCTGCGGCAGATCAAGCGAGACCGTCCCGAGCTTCCGGTCATCGTCCTGTCCTCGGTTTTCGGGGAGAGCATCGCGGGGGCGGCCATGAAAGCGGGCGCGGACGACTTCATCGGCCACGGCCACCTGTCGCGGCTGGTCCCGGCGGTCGACCGCGAGCTCCGGGCCGTGCGGCTCCGCCGCGGTTGGCAGCAGGCGGCTCGCACCCTGGGGGAGGCGCAGGCTCGGAGCGCCGCTTTCATGGACAACAGCCCGGCGTTGGCGTTCTTGAAGGACGCGGACGGGCGCCTCGTGTACGTCAACCGGCGCTTCGAGCAGGTGTTCCGCATGAAATCCGAGGACCTGCTGGGAAAGACGGACGCGGAATGGATGCCCGCGGACACGGCGGCGAAGCTCCGCGCCAACGACGCGGCCGTCCTCGCGGCGGGCGAGCCGATGCAGTTCGAGGAGGGCGTTTCCGCTCCCGACGGAGCGAGGAACTGGATCGTCTCGAAGTTTCCCTTCTCCGACGGCTCGGGAGCGACCTTCGTCGGCGGGGTCGCCGTGGACATCACGGAGCGAAAGCGGGCCGAGGAAGCTCTCCGGGCGTCGGAGGACCTTCACCGCGATCTCACCGAGCACAGCCACGTCCTCATCTGCGTGCACGATCTCGAGGGCCGGATCCTGACCGTCAACGCCGCGGCGGCGAAAAACCTGGGGTACGACCGGAACGTTCATCTCGGTAATGCGATCCGGAGCATTCAGGACATTCTCGCGCCGGAAAGCCGGGCGGGGTTCGGCCGCTACATCGCCGCCCTCCGACAGTCGGGAGTGGCTTCCGGGATCATGGTCGTCCAGACCCGCACCGGGGAGAAGAGACACTGGGAGTATCGCAATACGCTTCGAACGGAAGGCGTCGAGACGCCCGTCGTCCGCGGCACTGCCTTCGACGTCACGGAGCGGATCCACGCCGAGCAAGGCCTTCTCGAGGCGCGCCGGTTCTCCGACGAGATCATTGCGAGCGCCGGAGAGGGCATCATCGTGTTCGGGCCCGACCTCCGGTACGTTCTCTGGAACACCTTCATGGAGGAGCTCACGGGCCTGCGCGAGAAAGATGTTCGGGGCAAGAGTCCTCTCGAATTGTTCCCGCATTTTTCCCGGGATGGGACCTGGGAGCTGATCCAGAGCGCGCTGACGGGGGAGAAGGTCGCCTCGGACGACCTGCCGCTTCTGATACCCGGGGCGCGGGTCCAATTCTGGGTGTCCTCGACCTTCGCGCCGCACCGAAACGCGGACGGAAAGATCGTGGGAGTGATCGGCATCGTCGAGGACGTGACCGAACGCAAGCGCGCGGAGGAGACCCTCGAAGAGAGTCGAGCCTCCCTGGAGCGAGCGCAGGAAGTCGGACAAATCGGAAGCTGGGTCTCCGCCGCGGGCGACCGGGGCTCGCTCGTCTGGTCGAGAGAAACGTGCCGCATCTTCGGGATCGCTCCCGAAAGCTTCGACGGAAGGGTCGAGACGTTCTTTTCGATGGTGCACCCCGAGGACGTCGAATCCGTTCGAAAGGCGAGTGCCGCAGCCATTTCCGAGATGCGGCCTTTTGCGATCGAGCACCGCATCGTGCGTCCCGACCACTCCATCCGGTGGGTCTACGAGCGCGCGGACGTCGTCCGGAACGCCGCCGGAAAGCCCTTCAAGATGGTCGGCATCGTTCAGGACATCACGGAGCGCCGGAGCCTCGAACAGCAGTTCCTCCAGGCGCAGAAGATGGAGGCGATCGGGCGACTCGCCGGGGGAGTCGCTCACGATTTCAACAATCTGCTCACCGCGATCCTCGGGTATTCGGACCTGCTGCTTTCGCAGATGCCAGCTCGGGATCCGATGCGCGAAGATCTGGAGGAAATCCGGAAGGCCGGAGAACGGGCGGCGGGCTTGACTCGACAGCTGCTCGCCTTCAGCCGCCAACAGATGCTCGAGCCCAGGGTGCTCGACTTGAACGGGATCGTCTCGAACATCGAGAGAATGCTGCGCCGGGTGATCGGCGAGGACGTCGCGCTCGTTACGCGCCTCGGGCCTGACATCGATCTCGTTCGCGCCGATCCGGGACAGCTCGAACAGGTCATCTTGAATCTCGCGGTGAATTCCCGGGACGCCATGCCCGGCGGAGGAACGATCACGATCGAGACGCGGAAGGTCCTGCTCGATTCGCCTCTCGACTTCGGGCGCTTCGTCATCCCGGTGGGCCGCTACGTCGTCCTGGAGGTTCGCGACACCGGCTCGGGCATGGACGCCGAGACCCAGGCCCGAATCTTCGAGCCGTTTTTCACGACGAAGGAGAAAGGGAAGGGGACCGGACTCGGCCTCGCGACGGCTTATGGGATCGTGAAACAGAGCGGGGGCTACATCGCGTGCGAAAGCGAGCCCGGCCGTGGGGCGCGCTTCCAGGTCTACCTTCCGCGGTCGCTGGAGGACGTGGAATCTGTTCCGGCGACTTCTCCGGCTACCGGACCGGCGCTTCGCGGAACCGAGACCGTGCTGCTCGTGGAGGACGAGGAGGGCGTGCGCCGGCTATCGCGAAAGCTCCTCGAGGCCCACGGGTACCAGGTGCTCGAAGCCTCCGGTGGCGCAGAGGCCATCCATCTTGCGACGCGGTATCCGGGCCCGATCCATCTCGTCCTGACCGACGTCGTCATGCCGGGCCTGGACGGGCCGGAAGTGGCGGCTCGGATCGCCGCTGTGCGGCCGGGCATCAAGGTCCTCTACATGACGGGCTACACGGATGCGGTCACGACGAAGATCGGCGCGCAAGCTCCTCTTCTTCGGAAACCCTTCTCGCCTGCCGCTCTTGCGCAGCGAGTCCACGAACTCCTCGCGAGCTGATCACCGGCGGGTCACAGCCCGTCGTACTTCGAGTATCCGCGCTCGTTCCAGTAGTCTTCGGGTTCTTCGTCCGAATACTCGATCGCTGTGATCGCCTTGATGTTCTTGAGGCCGAGCTTCATGGGCGCGATGAGCCGCAGCGGGGCGCCGTG
>DATNMZ010000350.1:0-3160 GCA_035602095.1 Thermoanaerobaculia bacterium | reverse complement strand
TCCTCCGCGCGTCTCTCGAAGCGCTCGAGCGGGGAGGGCCCTTCCCCGAGGGCGCGGGATCGTTCGACGGGAAACCCCGGACCCTCGTCGCGCGACCGGCCTCCGGATTCGCGGTTTCCGGCAGCGTGCTGGGAGATGCGCTCGTCGGAAACCTCGCCCGCGTCAACGCCAGCGTCGTCTGGGAGGGCACCTCGATCGGCGCCGGCGCGCGGCTCGACCGCTGCCTGGTTGCGGGAGGTCAGGTGCGCGCCGGAGAGACCTTTCGGGACAAGCTCCTCTGGGCGGACCCGGGCGAGCCTGCGGTCGCGTACCCTCTGACGTAGCTTTCTCATCGCTCCCACATGCCGTCTCCGCGCCGGTAGTAGAGCGCCCGCATTTTCGCGGACCTCCCGAAGACGCGAACGACGGCCATGCGGTCCGCCCCGTCCCACAGATAGACGGAACCCGGCGTCGATTCGCCCACGGGTGAGAAGGAACAGATGTCGGAGCCGTTGAAACGGATCGGATCGTCGAGGCGATCGAGGAAGCCCGCGCCGCCGGGATCCGGAACGGGAAATCCCGTGAGGATCGAGGGCCGAACGTCGTTGCGGCCCCAGGGGAAGCTCGCCACCGGCCGGTCGATGCCGCGCGCGATATCCGTCGTGCGGACTCCGTTTCCGTTGCCATCGCCGTAGATCGTCCACTCGTACCGATCTCCGTTCTTCCGGAACTTCACCCCCACGTTCTTTCCACCGGAGATGGCAAGACTGCGAGCGCGGTGAAGTGCCGCGCCGACCTCTCCGGCGGCCGAACGCATCGACACCGAGGAACGCAGGTGCGCAACGCCGGGGGCCGCAAGCCCGACCGCGGTCGCGGCGAGCGCGAGGACGAGCGTCATCTCGACCGCGGAAATGCCACGCGACAGGAAGGGCCCCGGGCCGCGCCAGCGGCCCGGAGCGGGCGGAAGAATCACCGTCCCTTGCCCACCGGGACGGTGTTGGAAGCGGAAGCGGTCTTCTTTCCGGAGGCCCCCGTCCGATTCCGGGGACGCGGCGCCCCCGAGCGCACCTTTGCCGTCAGCGTTGTCGGTCCGGTCAGGGTGACGAAAGGCTTGAGCTCCGTGAAAAGCTTTTCGCCGA
The DNA here is from genome assembly GCA_035602095.1 of Thermoanaerobaculia bacterium. Lineage (GTDB taxonomy): Bacteria > Acidobacteriota > Thermoanaerobaculia > UBA5066 > Gp7-AA6 > JALYUA01. The sequence goes on along the minus strand of DATNMZ010000350.1, from coordinate 2,042 downwards.
CCCCCTTGACCTCCATCAGTTGCTCGGCCTGGCCGAAGGCTCCGTGCGCCTTGCGGTATTCGACGATGCGGTCCGCGGCCCGGGCGCCGACGCGGGGCAGCAGAGCGAGCTGGGCGGCCGACGCCTGGTTGATATTGACCTTCCCGCCGGAGCCGGTGTCGGCGTCCGCGGCGCGCGCCACGGCAACACAGGCCACCAGCGCGGCGGCCGCCAGGAAAAACCGAAGCGATGTCTTCAAGAAAGCTCCTTTCTGTCTCGATCTCTTTTCCGGGGCAATTCGGGCTTGTTGTTGTCTTCATGTCCTCATGTCCTCATCGGGTCCTCGCGATCAGGCGTTCTCCATCGGCCCTCCTTTCGTTGCGGGTGCGAAGGGCCAAATGCGTGCCGGGACGCACGGCGACCGCAATTCATTGACGGGGCTGCACATGGCAGTGACGCCGGGATCGAGGTGCGCCGGCGGGGTGCCGCAAAAAATTGACGGCCGGAGGTGAGAATCGCGGCAACGCGAGCCGGCGCAGAGACTTGCCCGCCCGACAACATTTCTTGTCGGTCGTCCGGACTCTTGTCGCGGGCGGGTACACTCGCCCGCGATGCCGGGAAGGGAGATCGTTGTCGGCGTGTCCGGCGCCTCCGGAGCGCTTCTCGCGCGCCGCTTCGTGGAGCTGGCGCTCGCGGACCCGAACCTTTCGCGTCTTCACCTCGTCCTGTCCGATTCGAGCCTCCGGGTTGCGCGCACGGAGATCGCCGCTTCGATCCGGTCGGCGGCGGACTGGGTGCAGGCGCTGACCGTTCCATCGAAGGCTGCCGGGAAGATCGAGCTCCACGGCGCCGAGGACGTCGGAGCATCGATCGCTTCCGGCTCTTATCCGACCTCCGGAATGATCGTCATTCCGTGCAGCGCCGGCACGCTCGGCGCGATCGCGAACGGGATCTCGCGCGGGCTCCTCGCGCGGGCGGCGGACGTCTGCCTGAAGGAGCGGAGGCCCCTCGTCCTGGCCCTGAGGGAGTCCCCCTACTCGCTCGTGCAAATCGAGAACATGCGGCGCGCGACTCTCGCGGGCGCGATCGTCGCCCCGCCCACACCGGCGTTCTACCTGGCGTCCCCGTCGATGGAGCGCTTCCTGGACGCCTACTGCGCGCGGGCAGCGCGCTGGCTCGGAGTCGACGTCGCCGGCTCGGACGATCGATGGACGGGTCGAGACGATCGAGCCGCCGCGCCCCGCGGATGAGAGCGGCGGGCGGTCTCCTCCGTTCGGCGCGGACGACCCTCGAGATGATCAAGTTCTCTCACACCCTCTTCGCGCTCCCCTTCGCGCTCCTCTCGGCCTTCCTGGCGGCCGGCGGCTGGCCTCGTCCCGAGACGCTCGGCAAGATCCTTCTGGCGATGGTGGGAGCCCGCAGCGCCGCCATGGCGCACAACCGTCTCGTCGATCGCGGATTCGACGCGGCCAATCCGCGAACCGCCTCGCGCGCGCTGCCGACGGGCGCGTTGTCGGTGGCGTACGTGCGGATCTTCCTGCTCGCCTCGATCGCGCTCTTCCTCGCCGCGGCCGCGAGCCTGAACCGCCTGACGCTTCTTCTCTCGCCGGTCGCGCTCGGCCTCCTTCTGCTCTACGCGTACACGAAGCGGTTCACGTCCCTGTCCCACCTCTTCTTGGGACTCTGCCTGGCGCTCGCCCCGGTGGGCGCCTGGGTCGCCGTGCGCGGCTCGCTCGAGCCGCTCCCGATCCTGCTCGGTCTCGCGGTGCTCTTCTGGACGGCCGGTTTCGACGTGATCTATTCGCTGCAGGACGAGGCATTCGACCGCCGATCCGGGCTGAAGTCGATACCCGCGCGGTTCGGCGCGCGCCGCGCGCTCGCCATCTCGGCGCTCTTCCACCTGCTGATGGCCGGGCTGCTCGTGGCCGTGTGGCGGCTCTCGGGAGGCGGCTGGATCTTCCTGGGCGGCGTCGTCGCGACGCTCCTGGCGCTCGCCTACCAGCACACGATCGTCAAGCCGGGCGACCTGTCGCGCGTGGACGCCGCCTTCTTCACCGCCAACG
>DATNMZ010000349.1:0-2491 GCA_035602095.1 Thermoanaerobaculia bacterium | reverse complement strand
GCCCAGCCGTTTCCGTGACGGGGAGCGGGTGAAACGCGTAGAGAGCGGCCGCGGCGGCGCCGCCGGGCAGGCCAGCGCCGGCGAGCATCCCAACGATGGCGATGTCCGCCGCGGAAAAGACCGCCTTCAAGAGGAACGGGCGATCTCCCACTCCCGCGGAATGGAAGACGGCTTGCGCCACCGGCGGATACACGGTGCGGATGTCTCGGTGGGCGACGCGAGCCGAGAGCGCCGGGGCGAGACCCGCGAGGCGAGGGTCGGCCGGCGGCCACGCCCAGGGGGAAAACCCCGCCCGTGCCACCCGGCCATCCCAGAGATACCTCCAGACATCTTCGGAAAGATCCGGAGGCCGGAAGAGGAGAGTGAGCCGGAACGCCGCGGCGCAGAGAAGCAGAAACCCCGTCCCGGATGCGGATAGACTCCTCGCCGCGACGAAGGCGACCGCGGAGCCGGCCGCGAAGAAAGACAGGTACCCCACGAGATGAAATCGCGCGTCGGGCAGAAAGAGGAAGCCGAGAGCGACGATCTCGCCCGCGGCGAACAGCGCCCACCGGGCTGAAGCCCGCAGGGAAGATCCGGTCCGATGGCCACGAACAGCGCGCAGATCGCGACGATCGTCGTCTACTACCTGGTTCTCGGGGTGCTGGCCCTCTACGGGGCGCACCGGATCCTGATGGTTCGTCTCTACTACCGGCATCGGCTGGACGTTCCCCGCCCGGCGGGAACGTTTGCAGTCCTCCCTCGCGTCACCGTGCAGCTTCCGATCTACAACGAAGTCTACGTCGTCGAGCGGTTGATCGAGGCCGCGGCGGGAATCGACTATCCGAAGGACCTTCTGGAGATCCAGGTGCTCGACGATTCGACCGACGAAACGCGGCAAATCGCGGAGCGGGTGGTCGAGAGGTTCCGCGCGCTCGGGTTCGACATCGTTCACGTCACCCGGGAATCCCGGACCGGATTCAAGGCGGGCGCTCTCCAGGCGGGCCTGGAGAAGGCCCGCGGCGAATTCGTGGCCATATTCGACGCGGATTTCGTTCCCGGCCCCGCGCTGTTTCGCCAGGCGCTCGACTTCTTCACGGACCCGTCGATCGGAATGGTTCAGGCGCGCTGGGACCACTTGAACCGCGACTTCTCGCTGCTGACGCGGATCCAGTCGATCTTTCTGGACGGGCACTTCGTCATCGAGCACACCGCGCGCCACCGCTCGGGCCGCTTTTTCAACTTCAACGGCACGGCGGGAATCTGGCGCCGGCGCTGCCTCGAGGAGGCGGGCGGGTGGCAGTCCGACACGCTCACGGAGGACCTCGACGTCTCCTACCGGGCGCAGCTCGCCGGCTGGAAGTTCCTCTACTTGAAGGACCTCGTGGTCCCGGCCGAGGTGCCCGTCGACATGAACGGCTTCAAGTCGCAGCAGCACCGGTGGACGAAGGGATCGATCCAGACCGGGAAGAAACTCTTGCCGGCCATCTGGAAGAGCCGCCATCCGTGGCGCGTGAAACTCGAGGCTTTCTTCCACCTGACGAACAACTTTTCCTACCTTTTCGTCGTGCTTCTCGCGTTGCTCATCGTCCCCGCGATCATCATCCGCGAGCGGATCGGCTGGAGACGCGTCGCCATCCTGGATTTTCCGCTCTTCTTCGGCGCCACTTTCTCGTTCATCGCCTTCTACATCTCTTCGCAAAAGGAGATCGGGCGCGACTGGCGGCCGACGCTCCGCTGCATGCCGTTTCTCATGTCGCTCGGCATCGGGCTCTCGCTCAACAACCTGCACGCGGTGCTCGAAGCGGTTTTCCAGCGCCCGAGCGATTTCACCCGAACGCCGAAGTACCGCATCGAGGGGGTCTCGGGCGAGTGGCGGAGCAAGAAGTACCGCGCCCGGGGGAACTACTCGCTCGTCGGCGAGATGCTTCTCGCCGGGTACTTCTTCGGCGCGACCGTGTTCGCGATCGTCGAGAATTACTGGATCGGTGTCCCGTTTCTTCTGGTCTTCTTCAACGGGTTCGCTTACACGGCGTTTCTTTCCATTCTTTCCTCCGGTGCGCGCAGCCCCCTTTCGCTCGGCGCGCCTTCCAGGCCTCCCGAGCCGGCCGCCGGAACGTGAGGGAGGATCCGGCCGGGGCCCGCGCGACCGCGGCCACTCGTCCGGCGTAGTTCGAGCATGGCGATCGATCCGGTCTGCGGGATGTCCGTCGATCCGGCGCGGGCGGCGGCGAAACGCCAGCGAGCCGGGCGGCAGTTCTACTTCTGCGCGCCGGAGTGCGCGGAGCGCTTCGACCGGGATCCCGCGGTCTACGCGTCTCGAAAGCGACGGCGCGAAGGGATGCCGGGTTCGGGGTCGCCGAAGGGGCCTTCGCCGTTTCTGCGCCCGGGCAAGACGCTCCCCCTCTTCACGAAGGCAAAGGACTTCCGGGCGGGGGCGCCTTCCTCCCCGCCTCCTCCGGCGGCGCACCGGATGCCCCGTCGGGAGACGGGCGAGACCCTCGCGCTCGCC
>DATNMZ010000348.1:0-2825 GCA_035602095.1 Thermoanaerobaculia bacterium | reverse complement strand
CCCGCGAGCCATACCTGGGCCCGCTCGAGAGCCTGATGCTCCTTGAACTGGAAGAAAAGAGCCTCCTCTTTCGGAAAGCGCAGAAGCGCGCGGCGAAAGGCCGTCGGGGAGTCCGGCGATTGGAGCGCCTGAGCGAGCGCTGCCCGGCACTGTGCGTCCTCGCAGCGGGACACGAACGCCTCGAGGTCTCCCCGCGTGCGCTCTCCCTGGTCGCGCGGCAGGGCCAGGAAGCGCGGGTTTCCCTCGAACTCGAGATGCCGGGCGGCGTCGCGGACGAGCGCCTGTTCGACGTCTCCCGTCTCTTTGTCGAAGAAATGCGTGATCTGGTGCGAGCGGCTCTCGAAGCCGACGATGAGACCTTCCCAGTCGATGCGAAGGGACATCAGGCGTGCGGAAAGAGCCGCGTCGAGCGAAAATCACCGCGCATATGCCGATATGATACGCGGTTCCTATGGCTGTGAAAAAGATCACGACTTTCGACGACTGGATCGACTCTTTCCGCGCCTGGCAAAACGACATCGACCTGCGCCTTCCGAAGTTCGCCGACTACCAGTTCGAGGCGAAGTACGGCGAGCTCCCAACCGGGGAGATCGAGTTCGGAGATTTCCGCGGCGAGAAGAAGTGGGAGCGAGTCACGCAGATCCCGCAGCAGCAGATCCGTGATGCGCTGTTGAACCTCATCGTTTACCAGGGCGACACGGAGTTTGCCTCCGTCGAGCAACAGCGGCACCTGCTCGAGACCTCCCCGTCCAACTACGACACGGAGAGCGTCTGCCGGATCATGGTCGAGGAGATGCGGCATGGATGGCAGATGTGCCACCTCCTCGTCAGCCATTTCGGCGAGACCGGCAAGATCGAGGCTCGCAAGCTGCTGGAGCGCCGGTCCTGGGACAACAGCCGCCTGCTCGGATCTTTCAACGTCGCGGTGGACAACTGGGTGGACTTCTTCACGTACACGGAGTTCGTCGACCGCGACGGAAAATTCCAGCTCAACATGCTGTCGACGTCCGGCTTCGCTCCCCTCGCGCGCTCGATGGGACCGATGCTCCGAGAAGAGGGATTCCACCTCGGGACCGGGCACATGGGACTGCAGCGCATCGCGAAGGCCGGGCGAGTCCCGCAGCCTCTGCTCCAGAAGTACATCAACAAGTGGGTTTCGACGGCATACGACCTCTTCGGAAAGGACTCCTCCTCTTCGGCGGAATGGTTCTACGTCTGGGGGCTCAAGGGTCGCTACGACGAAGCGCGCCAGGAAGGCGAGCCGGACAAGGCGCACTTGAACGAGCTCTCCCGCGAGATGTACCGGCAGGAAGTCGAAAAACTCCTCCAGTCGATCAGCCGCCTGCTCCCCGCCGGCGCTCCTCCATTCGTCGCCCCGGATCTGAAGTTTCATCGGGCGATCGGCCAGTTCGCCGGACAGCCGTGGTCGGTCTCCGGGGAGCGTCTCTCTCCGGAGGAGTACGAGAAACACGCCTCCGAGGTGCTTCCGAACGAAGAGGAAAAGCAGTTCATCCGGGACCTGATGAAGGAGCCGGGTTGGATCGCGCCGAGGGAATCGATCACGACGGTGTAGTGACGGCTTGGAGCTGTCGCCCGCCTCAGTTGTCAGTTGTCAGTTATCAGTTTTCAGTTTTGATCTCCCGATCCCCCAGCCCGCTTCGGGAGCAAACCGCAGCCAATGGCTGATGGTGACCGCTTCGTCCTGAACCGGAAATCCGCGCGGATACGCCGGAAGCTTCTGGATTGGTTCGCCGGCGAGAAGCGGCGGCTCCCCTGGCGGGGAACGAAGGACCCGTACCGGCTCTGGGTGTCGGAGGTGATGCTTCAGCAAACCACGGTGGCGGCGGTGCGCGGCCGGTACGCTTCCTTCCTCGCGCGGTTTCCAAACGTCGAGACCCTGGCCCGGGCGCGGGAGGAGACCGTCATCGCCGCATGGTCCGGCCTCGGCTACTATTCGCGGGCCCGCCTGCTCCGGCGCGCGGCGCGGGCCGTCGTCTCCGAGCACGGAGGGAAGCTGCCGCGCGATCCCGCGCTCTTGCGCGCCCTTCCGGGATTCGGCGACTACACCGCGGCTGCGGTCGCGTCCCTGGCGTACGGAGTCCGGGTCCCGGCGGCGGATGCGAACGTCACGCGCGTGCTCTCCCGCGTGCATGCGATGGCCGGCCCTCCGGGCAGTCCGGCGTACCGGGCGAGAGTTCTCGCGGCCGCGGAGGCGCTGCTCCCGCCGCGTCGGCCCGGCGACGCCACGGCGGCGCTCATGGATCTCGGGCAGGCGATCTGTCTCCCCCGCCGGCCGCGCTGCCCCGTGTGCCCGCTCGCCGGCGAGTGCGCCGCCTTCCGGGCGGGGGATCCCGAGCGGTACCCTGGCCGCGCGGCGTTGCCGCCGGTCCGGCGGATCCATCTCGCCGCGGCCGACGCGCGGCAGGGAGCCCGGACTCTTCTCCTTCGCCGACCGGACGGGGGATGGCTTCCCCGGATGTGGGAGTTCCCCTCCGGGGAGGGCGCAACGCGGTCCTCCGCGCGCCGGCGCCTCGCCGCCGTGCTCGAGAGCCATGGGCTGCGCCTGCAGGAGTCCGGGCCCGTGGGCCGCGCGACGCACACGATCGTGCGACGCCGGCTCGAGATCGAAGTCTTCCGGGCTTTCCCCGCGGCGGCCCGCGAGCCCAAGGCGGAGCGATCTTCCGGACGGTGGTTTTCCGCGCGCGGGCTCGGCCGGGCCGCCGTGTCGACGCTCACCCGGAAGATCGGGAGGGCCTCCGGGTTCCTCCCGCGCTAAAAGCCCCGGCTCGCCTCCAGGAGAACCGATCTCCGCGCCAGGATCGAGA
>DATNMZ010000347.1:0-6086 GCA_035602095.1 Thermoanaerobaculia bacterium | reverse complement strand
AGTTGCTGAGCACGCGCTGCATCTGCAGCGCGAACGGTCGTGCGTTCGACATGCGCTCCTGCGCCCGGCGCAGCTTCGACGCGGCGACCATCTTCATGGCCTTGGTGATCTGCTGCGTGTTCTTGACCGACCGCAGGCGGCGGCGGATGTCGATGAGAGAAGCCATTTACCAGTTGTCAGTTTTCAGTTGTCAGTGTTCAGTTTTACGCGGCCGCGGCGCCGGCGTTTTCTTTGGCGTAGCGCTCTTTGAACTCCTTGATCGCGGAGCCGAGCGCCTCGTCCGTGTCTTTCTCGAGCTTCCCGGTGTTCAAGATCGCGGAGAGGATCTCCGGCCGCTTGCCGCGCAGGAATTCGTGCAGCTTCGTTTCGAAATCCGCGATCGACTCGACGTTCAGAGAATCGAGATGCCCCCGTGTTCCCGCGTAGATCGAGACGACCTGCAGATCGACGTCCATCGGCGAAAACTGCGACTGCTTCAGCAACTCGACCAGGCGGCGACCGCGGTTCAACTGCGCCTGCGAGGTCTTGTCGAGATCGGAGCCGAATTGCGCGAACGCCGCCAGGTTGCGGTACTGCGCCAGGTCGAGGCGCAGCGTCCCGGCCACCTGCTTCATCGCTTTGATCTGCGCGTTGCCCCCGACGCGGGACACCGAGATGCCGACGTTGACCGCGGGCCGGACGCCGGAATAGAAGAGATCCGTCTCGAGATAGATCTGGCCGTCCGTGATCGAAATCACGTTGGTCGGAATGTAGGCCGAGACGTCCCCCGCCTGCGTCTCGATGATCGGAAGTGAGGTGAGAGAGCCCCCGCCTCTCTTGTCCGACAGCTTCGCCGCCCGCTCGAGCAGGCGCGAGTGCAGATAGAAGACGTCGCCCGGATACGCCTCGCGGCCGGGCGGCCGCCGCAGGAGCAGCGAGATCTCGCGGTAGGACGCGGCGTGCTTCGACAGGTCGTCGTAGATGGTCAGGGCGTGTTTCTTGTTGAACATGAAGTACTCGCCCATGGCGCACCCGGTGTACGGCGCGACAAACTGCAGCGGAGCGGGATCCGATGCGGTCGCGGAGACGACGATGGTGTGCTCCATCGCCCCGTATTCCTCGAGAGTCTTGACCACCTGGGCGACCGTCGACTTCTTCTGTCCGATGACCACGTAGATGCAGATGAGCCCCTTCCCCTTCTGGTTGATCACCGCGTCCAAGGCCACGGCGGTCTTGCCGGTCTGGCGGTCTCCGATGATCAGCTCGCGCTGGCCCCGGCCGATGGGGATCATGGCGTCGATCGCCTTCAACCCGGTCTGCACCGGCTCGCGCACCGGCTGGCGATCGATGACCCCCGGCGCAACGCGCTCGAGCGGATAGAACTCCTTGGTCGCGATCGGGCCCTTGCCGTCGATGGCGCGGCCGATGCCGTCCACGACGCGGCCGACGAGCGCCGGCCCGACCGGCACCTCCACGATTCTGCCGGTGCGGCGGACCTCCTGCCCTTCCTTCACGTCGGAGGTTTCTCCGAGGAGCACGACTCCGACGTTGTCTTCCTCGAGGTTCAACGCCAGGCCGAAGAGGTCGTGCCCGAAATCGACGAGCTCGCCGGACATGACATTGTCGAGGCCGTGGATTCGCGCGATTCCGTCGCCGACGGAGAGCACCGTGCCGACCTCGGCCACGTCGATCGTCTTCTCATAACCCGCGAGTTGCTGCTTCAGAATCTCGGTGATCTCGTCCGCTTTGATGTCCATGATTACGCCTTCGCGCTCTCCTTCCCCTTCCGCTGAAAACGGCCGATCGCGCTCACGATCGACGCATCGATGACACGGCTTCCCACCCGGGCGACAAAGCCCCCGAGAATCTTCTCGTCGACGGAGACGTCGAGCCGGACGCTCCCGCCGAGCTTGCGGCCGAGCGCCCGGGCGATCCGCTGCTCCTGATCCGAATCGAGCGCCGACGCCACCGTGACGTGCGCCTCGCGCGCTCCCCGCGCGTGATCGTATCCGTCCGACAACGCCGTCAGGATCTCGGCGAGCTTCGTCAACCGGCCGTGGTCCAGGATGACGCGGAGCAACCTCCGCCCGAAATCGTCCACGCCCGCCCTGGCGGCGAGCGCCTCGAGCGCCCTCTGCTTGGGCGGCTTCGGAATCGCGGGAGCCGCAAAGAACTCCTTCAAGCGGCGGTCCGACGCGAGGGCTCGCGCGACGCTTCCGAGGTTCTCCAGAAGTCGCTCGAAGTCGTACTGGGCCGGCGCGCTTTCGAGCGCGGCCCTCGCGTAGCTGCGCGCGAACGCGCTCACGGGCGGTCCTCCGCCTCGACCTGCGTCACGCTTTCGTCGAGCAGGCGCCGGCGATCTTCCGGCGTGATCTGCGCCGCCACGATGTCGCGCGCCGCCGAGGCGGTCAGATCCGCAGCGGTCTGCCGCAGCTCTTCCTTGGCCTCCGCCAGGCGGCGCCCGATCTCTTCCTGCGCATCGCGGCGGACGCGGTCCGCGTCCTGTTCCGCCCGGGCCATCAGCTCCGCCCGGGCGGCTTCTCCCTCCGCCGCGCCGCGGGCGCGGACCTCGTCCAGGTCGCGATCGAGCCGCGCCATCCGCTCATGGATTTCCGATTCGAGGCGCGCCGCCTCGGCGCGGCGGCTGCGGGCTTCCTTCGCCCGTTCCTCCACTTCGATCTGTCTCTGGCGGAACATCGCCGTGATCGGGCGCGCCACGAAATAGAGGAGAAGCGCAAAGAAACCGACGAGGTTCGCGAGCTGCCAGATCCACATCGGAAGCCCGAGCGGTCCGGCCGCCGCATGCTCCGGCGCGGTCCCGGGCGCCAGCCAGAGGAGCACGAGGGGCGTCACGCGGCGATCTTCCGTCCGAGGATCTTCTCGGCCAACCCGCGCGCGAGCTCACGCGCCGATCGCGGCAGCTCCGCGGCGGCTCGCGCGGCCTCGGACCGAATCTCCGCCGTCGCCGAGTCGAGAGCGGACTGCGCCGCGGCGCGGGCTTCCTCGAGCTTTCGCTCCCAGTGCGTGCGGCCTTCGCCGCGGAGCCGCTCGCGCACCGCGAGGGCCTCGCTCCGCCCCCGAGCGAGATCCGCTTCGGCCCGAGCGATCGTCTTCTGGAGCTCGGCGAGGCTCTCCGCGTGAACTTTCTCAGCGCTTCTCGCCTCCCGATCCCTTTCCTCGAGAATCGCCAGGAGCGGCCCGAACAGAAAGCGCTTGAGGATCCAGAACGACGCGACGAAGGCGCAGAGAACGTAGAGCGATGTGACGTCAGGAGCTTTGATCATGATTTCCGGGCGTTACCGGTTGGGTGCGACCGGCAGGTTTCGAGCGCGGCCGACGGCCGGACCGCGAATGCATAACACACTGCGCGAAGGGGAGTCGAGACGGGAGAGACGAGCCAAGTTCTGATAGCAAACGAGTTATCTGGATTCCGGGGGCGCGGCCCTGGCGGAGGCGATACTGTGTAACATATTGATAGCATTGAGTTTATTCGCTTTTGAGTCCCGCGAGCTCCACCACCTTCGCCGTCCCCTTCTCCGACATCTGACACGTGCCCTGGAAGAAGGCACCCTCCTCGACCTTCACGATGGGCGCGCTCAGAGTCGCGAAGACCCGGGATCGGGCGAGAAGCTCGATGCTCTCGCTCGCCTGCACCTTGCCGGCGAGCTTTCCATTGACCGACAGCCGGCCCACCTGAATGTCCGCGTCCACGTCGGCGGAATCCCCGAGGATGAGCTCCGCCCCGGACCGGATTTTCCCTTCGAACCGGCCGTCGATCCGGAAGGTCTCCTCGAAGGTCAGATCGCCCTGGAAGTGGCTGCCTCGATCGAGGAAGCCGTTCAAGGTCGCGCCGTCGCTTCTCGTCTTCACTCTCGGCCTCCATTCTTTCCGGCCAGGCGGTCGAAGAGGCCGATGAGCTCCTCCTCGGATGAAAACGCGATCTCGACCCGTCCTCCGCGCCGGCGGCGGACGATCCGAACCCGGGTTGCGAAGCGGCGGGAGAGCTTCTCCTCCGCGTCCCGGGTGAACGGGTCCCGGCGATGCTCGCGTCGTACCTTCGCGCCGCCGGAGAGCGCCGCGATCCGCCTCTCCGTCTGTCGAACCGACAGGGCGCGCCGGACGATCTCCTCGGAAAGCGTCTCCTGGTCGCCCGGCGAAGCGAGGGCGAGCAGCGCCCGCGCGTGCCCCGCCGACAGGGTCCCCTCGCGCACCTTCTCGCGCACCGAGGCGGGCAACTTCAGCAGCCGGAGGGAGTTAGCGACCGTCGCGCGATCCTTGCCCACCCGGCGGGCGATGTCCTCCTGCGTCAAGTGAAACTCCTCTTTCAGCCGGGAGTACGCCCCTGCGGCTTCCAGTGCGTTCAAGTCCTCGCGCTGGAGGTTCTCCACCAGGGCGATTTCCAGCAGGTCGCGGTCGGACGCCTTCTCCCGGACGACGACCGGTACCGTCGCGAGCCCCGCCTGAAGGGCGGCCCGCCACCGGCGCTCCCCGGCGATGATCTCGAACCTGTCTCCCCGGGCGACGACCACGATCGGCTGCACGATGCCCTGCTCGCGAATCGAAAGGGCCAGCTCCGCGAGGGACTCCGCCGGAAACGCCTTCCGCGGCTGAAGGGGTCCGGCCGTCAGCCTCTCGATCTCCACTTCCCGCGTTGTTCCACGTGGAACACCGTCGCTCTTGCCCGGCAGGAGGGCGGAGAGGCCCCGTCCGAGCGCCGGCTTCCGGCCGGTCACGGCCGTCCGCTCATGCGGCGCCCCGCCTCTTCAAGAACTCCCGGGCGAGAGCCAGATAGGCCTCCGCTCCCCGCGACTTGATGTCGTATGCCAGCACGGGCTTCCCGTACGAGGGCGCCTCCCCCAGCCGGACGTTTCGCGGAATGATCGTCTCGTACACCTTTTCCCCCAGATGGGCGCGAATGTCTTCGGTGACCTGCCGGGCGAGGTTAGTCCGGTCGTCGTACATCGTCAACACGACGCCCTCGATCGCGAGCTCCGGATTGAACGCGGCGCGCACCCTCTCGATCGTCTCCATCAGCTCCGTCACCCCCTCGAGCGCGAAATACTCTGTCTGGATCGGGATCAGCACGGAGTCCGCGGCGGAGAGCGCGTTGACGGTCAACAGCGAGAGCGACGGCGGGCAGTCGATCAGGATGAACTCGAAGGCGCCGCGGACCGGCTCCAGGGCAAATCGCAGCCGCTGCTCGCGGTCGGCCTCGCCCACGAGCTCGATCTCGGCGCCGACCAGGTCGCGCCCGGAAGGCAGCAGCGACAGGTTCGGAAACGGAGTCGGACGGATCGCCTCCGCGGCGGCGAGGCCCGAAAGAACGTCGTAGGCGTTGGCGCCGTCGCCGCCGCGGGCAAAGCCCAGGCCGGACGTCGCGTTCGCCTGAGGGTCGAGGTCGAAGAGGAGCACGTTGTGGTCGAGCGCCGCCAGCGACGCCGCCAGGTTGATCGCGGTCGTCGTCTTGCCGACGCCCCCCTTCTGGTTGGAAATGGCCACGGTGCGGCTGGAGCGGCCGATCAACTCGGCGCCGTCCAATTCGAGGGGAAGGATTCGTTCATCGGTGACAAACGGGAGTCTACCCGTCTAGCGTCTGGCGCGGGCGGAGGCCTCTGTTCCACGTGGAACGTCGCCGGCCGACCCCCTTTTCACGGGCCGCTCGGAGCTCTTCCGAAAGAGCGCGATCCTCTTCCTCTCGCTCCCGGGGACCTCCCGCACGCTTTCCAGGCGGAACCGCCGGCCGAGGTCCCGCGCGAGGGCCTCGGGCTCGGTAGTCCACGCCAGGAGCATCCCGCGGCGCTCCAGGAACTCACCTTTCCCGAGGATCTCCGCGAGGCCCCCCACCGCGCGGCTCACCGCTCCGGAGAGGCGCCTGGCCGGCAGCCCGGAGAGCCCCGGCGCGGCGGCGGCCACGTTGGCGAGGCCGAGGGCCCGCGAGACGTGGTCCAGGAACTCCCGCCTCTTCTTCCGCGGCTCGACCGGAACGATCGAAACATCCGGGCGCAGGATCGCGATCGGGATGCCCGGAAAGCCCGCACCGGAACCGACGTCCGCGAGGCTCGCGCCCGGCGCGATCCAGTCGAGGGCAAGGGCCGACTCGAGCGCGT
>DATNMZ010000346.1:0-4712 GCA_035602095.1 Thermoanaerobaculia bacterium | reverse complement strand
GACCTCCCCGATGCGGTTTCCGTACGAGCAGATGTACGCGAGCGCGCGGACGAACATTCCGTAGTTCCCGAGGAAGGTGCGAAGCCGCCCGATCGATTCCGGCCGGTCGAAGTCGAGCGCGAACGTTCCGTCGGCGCGGCGCTCGACCGTCGGCCGGGGCAGAAACGGTGCCAGCCTCTTCGCCACCGCCACCGGGCCGGACCCGGGCCCGCCGCCGCCGTGCGGCGTCGAGAACGTCTTGTGGAGGTTCATGTGCATCACGTCGATGCCCATGGCGCCCGGCTTTGCGATGCCCACGAACGAGTTGAAGTTCGCCCCGTCGCAGTAGAGGAACCCCCCCTTCGCGTGGATGATCCTGGCGATCTCGAGGATCTGGCCTTCGAAGATGCCGAGCGTGTTCGGAACGGTCAACATCAGCGCGGCGACGTCTTCCGTCATCGCCTCCTCGAGCACGTGGAGGTCGAGAGTGCCGCGCGCGTTCGATTTGAGCTCGCGCACCCGGTAGCCGGCAAAGTGCGCCGACGCCGGGTTGGTCCCATGCGCCGAGTCCGGAATCAGCACGGTCTTTCGTGCGTCGCCCGCCTTCGCGAGGGCCGCCCGGATCATGAGGATCCCGGCGAGCTCCCCCTGGGCCCCGGCGGCCGGCTGCAGGGTGACGCGAGACAGGCCCGTGAGCTCGATGAGCAGCTGCTCGAGCCGCCAGGCGAGCTCGAGCGTTCCCTGCGAGACTTCCTCCGGGGCGAGCGGATGCGACGCCGCGAACCCCGGCAGCCGGGCCATCTCTTCGTTCGTGCGCGGGTTGTGCTTCATCGTGCAGGATCCGAGGGGATACAGGTTCTCGTCGATCGAGAAGTTCAGACGCGAGAGACGCGTGAAGTGCCGGGCGATCTCGACTTCCGAGACCTCGGTCTCCCCTTCGATCTCCGGGCGGAGGAGCCCGGCGGGGATGGCGTTCGCCGGCGGGACGTCCAGGGGCGGCAGCGAGTAGCCGACCTTCCCGGGCCCGGATCGCTCGAAGACGAGCGCCTCGTGACGCGGCTCCGGGTGGAGGCGGTCGCCCGGGGGCCCGGGAGGGGATTTTTCGGCGGCGTTTTCGATCTCGACCTTCATCCGCGCTCCGCGAGCGCCGCCGCGAAGCGGTCCATCTCTTCCCGCGTATTCATCTCCGTCACCGCAACGAGAAACCGGTTCGTGTCGGCGCCGTCCCACCGGGATAGAGCCACGCCGGCGAGGATCCCGCGACGGGCGAGGCGCGAGAGGACCGGGGCGGCGGGCTCGGGCGCCTGCACGACGAATTCGTTGAACGTGGGCGCGGAGTCCGGCAGGCGGTAGCCCGAGATCGCGGAGATCCTGCCCTTCAAGTATTCCGCCTTCGCGTGAGACTGCGCCGCGACCTCGCGCAGTCCTTTTTTCCCGAGGAGCGACATGTGGATGTTGCTCGCGAGAGCCATCAGTCCCTGGTTCGTGCAGATGTTCGACGTCGCTTTCTCGCGGCGGATGTGCTGCTCGCGCGTCGAAAGAGTCAGACAGAACGCGCGGCGCCCCTCGGCGTCCCGCGTCTGCCCCACGAGCCGCCCGGGGATCTGGCGCTGATGCGCCGTCCGGCAGGCCAGAAACCCGAGAAGAGGGCCGCCGTTGTGCATTGGGACGCCGAGCGACTGGGCTTCGCCGCATGCGATGTCCGCGCCGGCGTCTCCGGGGGGAGCGAGCAGCGCCAGCGAGACCGCCTCCGCGACCACCGCCACCGAGAGCGCGCCTGCCGCGTGCGCGGCGTTGGCTCCAACAGCCCAGTCTTCGACGACGCCGTGAAAATTCGGCGACTGGACGGCGACCGCGAAGGTCGTCTCGTCCACCGCGGCCGTCAGGGCCGCCGCGTCGGTGCGGCCGTCTCTCGCGAGCGGCACATCGACCACCTCGAGTCCGAGGTTCTGAAAGTATGTCCGAACCGTCTCCCGGTACTCCGGGTGGATGCCGCGAGAGAGAACGGCGCGGCGGCGGCCGCGCACGAGCCGCTCCGCCATCAGAAGCCCCTCGACGAGCGCGGAGGCGCCCTCGTAGAGAGACGCGTTGGCGACGTCCATCCCCGTCAGGAGGCAGATGTGCGTCTGGAACTCGAAGATCGACTGGAGCGTCCCCTGCGAGATCTCGGGCTGGTACGGCGTGTAGCAGGTCAGCCACTCCGCCCGCAGGAGCATCTGGTCGGCGATCGCGGAGACGTAGTGGTTGTAGAGGCCCGCGCCGAGGAAGAACGCGGTGTCCCGGGCGTTGGCGTTTTTCCTGGAGAGTCCGCCCAGAAAGCGGCGGATCTCGATCTCGGACATCGGCGGCGGAAGGTCCGGCGCGCTCCGAACGGACGCCGGGATCGAGGCAAACAGGTCGTCGACCGAGGAAACGCCGATGGCGGCCAGCATTTCTGTCCGGTCCGCGTCGGACGTCGGGAGAAACTTCACTTTTCTTTTTCTTCCGCCGCGACGTACTCGGCGTACTGGTCCGCGCTCATGAGCTTGCGGACGTCGTCGTCGGTCGTCACTTTCAGCTTGACCAACCATCCGTCGCCGAACGGGTCGTCGTTGACGATGCCCGGCTCGGCCACGGCGGCCCGGTTCACCTCGACGACCTCTCCGGAGATCGGGATGAAGAGCTCCGAGACGGCCTTCACGGACTCGACCGTGCCGAACTCGTCCTCCGCGTTGTACACGTGCCCGACTTCGGGCAGCTCGAGGTACACGATCTCGCCCAATTCCTTCTGCGCGTGATCCGTGATCCCGATGGTGCCGACGTCGCCGTCGATCCGGACCCACTCGTGGCTCGGAGTGTAGTGAAGGTCGTCCGGATTCACGAGGCCACCTCCTTCTTGCGTTTGTAGAACGGGGTCGGAACGATGCGCGCCTTCGCGGCACGGCCTCGGATGTCCGCCTCGAATTCCGATCCGACGGCCGTGTCGGCGGTCGGGAGCAGTACCAACCCGATCGGCTTGCCGAGGGTCGGAGAGTGCGTGCCCGACGTCACGACGCCCCGTCCGTGGGGCGCCACGGCGGCATATCCGTGGCGGGCGATCCCCCGATCCACCATCTCGAACCCGGCGAGCTTGCGCGGGACTCCGGCCGCCTTCTGCCGCACGAGCGCGTCGCGGCCGATGAAGTCGCCCTTTTCCATCTTCACGATCCAGGCGAGGTCCGCCTCCCAGGGCGTCACCGTGTCGTCGATGTCGTTGCCGTACAGGGCCATCTTCGCCTCGAGCCGGAGGGTGTCGCGCGCTCCGAGCCCGCACGGGAGCACGCCGTCGGGCTGCCCGAGCTCGAGCAGGCCGCGCATCACGTTCGCCGCCGATTCCGGCGCGAGATAGATCTCGAATCCGTCCTCGCCCGTATAGCCGGTGCGGGATACGAGAGCGGGCGCGCCGAGGACGCGCATCGGACGGAATCCGTAGTAGGCGAGATCGGTCGGATCCTCCCCCGCCGCGCGCGCGACGAGCGGCCCCGAGAGCGGTCCCTGGACGGCGAGGAGCGCGTAGGCGTCGCTCGCGTCCGAGACCGTCGCGCCGGTGCCGATCCGCTCCGCCGCCCAGGCGAAGTCCTTCCCGCGATTCCCGGCGTTCACGACGATCAAGAAGTCGTTCGCGGCGCGCCGGTAGACGAGAAGGTCGTCCACGAACGTGCCCCTCTCGGTCAGAAACGCCGAGTAATGGCAGCGGCCATCGGCCAGACGCGACACGTCGTTCGGGGTGAGCCGCTGAAGGGCGGCGAGCGCGCCCGGCCCGCGGACCTCGAGCTCGCCCATGTGAGACACGTCGAAGACGCCGGCCCGTTCCCGGACGGCCCGGTGCTCCTCCAGAATTCCGGAGTACTGGACGGGCATCTCCCAGCCGCCGAAATCGATGAGCTTTGCCCCGAGCTCCCGGTGGAGGTCGAAAAGGGGCGTGCGCTTGGTCGCGGCGGCCTCCGCTGGCGCAGACATGAGGAGCGGAAATTAGCACAGGAGCCCGGCGGCGACAGGCGGGGAAGCTCGACAGCTCCCCCGGGACTCAGTCTTTCTTCAGCTCCACCTGAACCCGCGCCACCGGATTGTCCGCGGTCGGTCCCACGAGGATGCGCAGCGTTTTCGACTTCCGGCCCGGCGCCGAGAGAACGAGGTCGTGCACCATCGGGCCGGAGAGCTTCAAGGGCGATGAGGCGCCGAAGGAGGAGGCCGGCCCGAGCAGGCGCGTGCCCTCCGTGATGGTCGCGTCCGGTGGATCCACCTCGAAAATCACGGGACCCACCGTGCGCTCGAAAGGCGACGAAAGCTTCGCGTAGGCCACTCTGGATTCGCGCTTCAACTCGTCTCCGATTTCGACGGTGTCGTCCGAAGCGCCGGGGCTCACCTGCACCTCGACGTTCACGTCGCGGTGGCCCGGCAGCTCGAACCGGACCCGGTGCGTGCCGGCGCGCGTGAACTCGAACTTCCGCCCTCCGCCCCGGTCGTCCCAATCGTCCGCGATCCCGACGTATCGGCCGTCCACGTACATCCGCGCCTGATCGGGGCTCACGCCGATTTTCGCGTAGCGCCGCGTCTGGTAGACGTGGTCCGGAGTCGCGCCGGAGAGACCTTCGCGCCCGGCAGACTCGGCCGAACCCTCCTCCGCGGGCCCGACAACCGGACCGGCCGCGCGGGATTCGGGCGTCGCCTTCGGCGGTCGCGTTCCCGTGTACCGGGGCGCTCCGACGACCGCG
>DATNMZ010000345.1:0-2644 GCA_035602095.1 Thermoanaerobaculia bacterium | reverse complement strand
CGGCGACAGCGGAGCGGATCCGGTTCGGGGTTTTTCGCCAACCGTGGCCTTCGTCGGGAAAGAGGATGTACTCGACCGGAATCCCCCGCTTCTTCAGGTTCTCTACGACCTGTTCCGCCTCCACGACCGGGACATTCGTGTCGTTCGCGCCGTGAAGCACGATCGTGGGTGCGGTCACCCGGTCCACCCGGTGGATCGGAGAGAGACGGCGCAGGAGGTCCGCTTCTTTGTCCGGATCCCCGTACTCGATCTTCGATATCGCCGCCATCCAGGGCTCGGTGTGCTTGAAGAAGGTGTCGAAGTTCACGACGCCGAAGAGGTCCGCGCCCGCGGCGAAGAGCTGCGGGTACTGCGTCAGGCCCGCCAGGACCATGTAGCCGCCGTACGAGCCTCCCATGATTCCGATCCGCCGGGGGTCCGCGACGCCGGTCTTGACCGCCGCCGCGACGCAGGCCTCGATGTCGCGGACGCCATCGAACCGCAAGGCGCCGTTGTCGAGGTTGACGAACCTCTTGCCAAAGCCGGAGGAGCCTCGCACGTTCGGCGCGAAGACGGCGATTCCACGCGCTAAGAGCGCCTGGTACTGACTGTTGAAGCTCGGCCGCTCCTGCCCTTCCGGGCCGCCGTGGAACGACAGAACGATCGGGAACGGCGCAGCTCCCGCCGTGGGCCGGTAGAGCCATCCCGAGAGCTCGAGGCCGTCGTGCGCGGGGAAGCGGATGAGGTCCGGGCGGACGAGCCTTGCGAGATCGACCCCGGCGTGCGGGCTGCGCGTGAGCTGGCGGAGGGAGCCGCTCGCAAGGTCCAGCACCCAGACGTCGGCGGGCATCGCCGACCCCGAGCAGACGAGCGCGAGGGACTTCCCGTCCTTCGAGAAATCGAGCCCGCCCGCGAGCTCGGCCGGCAGCTTCGGCCGCGCCGTGACCTTCCCCGCCTTGAGGTCCCAGAGCTCGAGCTCGGTCGAGCCCGCGACGTTCCAGAGGAGAGCCGCGCGGGTCCCGGTGTCGTCCAACGCGAAGCCGGAGAGCTCCGCGTCCTCGCGGGCCGCAAGGATCTCGATCGCGCCGGGCACTGCGCCGGGCGACGTTCCGAGCCGGATCCGCGCGAACGCGCGCCGGTCGCGGCCCTTGTCGGCCGCGAGGTAGACGGTCCGCCCGTCCGGCGCGAACTCACCGAAGAAACTGCCGGTCCCGTCGTGGGGAGTCAGGAGCGTTTCCCGGCCGGTCGCGAGCTCGACGAGATACAGGTTGTTGTCGCCCCGGTTCACGAGGCGGTCGAGGAGAGCGAACCTCTTGTCCCGCGTCAAGTCCGAGAAGCCGCCGATGCCGCGGTTCTCCGTCACGAGACGGGCGCTGCCCGCGTCCACGTCGAAGAGGTAGGCGTCGATTGCCGCGCCGCTGCGTCGGTTGGACCCGAGCGCCAGGAGCTTTCCGTCCCGGGACCAGCCGCCCAGCCGGTTGGTCTCCTTGCCGCCCTCGGTCAGCCGCTTCAGGCCCGTCCCGTCGGGATGGACGAGGTATACCTGCTCGTTCATCCCGCCGCCCGGTGCGACGGTGAAGGCGAGCCACGCGCCGTCGGGCGACCACTCGACGAAACCGACCGGGTCGTCGAACGCCGTCAGGAGCTCCGGGTATCCGCCCGCCGCGTCGACGGTCCAGAGCTGCGGCAGTCCGCCGAGGTTGGACACGAACGCGAGGCGGCGCCCGTCCGGCGAAAAGGAGGGCGAGCTCGCGTTGCCGATCTTCGCCATCAGCGACACGGTGCGCTCCACGTCGTCCATTTCGGCGGGCGAAGGCGCCGCAGCCACCGCCGCGAAGATCGTCGCGGCCAGGATCACGCGTCCGGAGCGGTTCATGAGCCCTCCTCTCGGCTTGTCTTGTGGAGCGGACGACGCGATGTCCTTCGTCCGCGGATCGGCCTCACCTCTCCAACGGCGACCGAACCTTCTTGTAACCCGCCGGCACTTCGAACGTGGATGGCGGGATGGAGCCCTTCCGGACTTCCGTCGCCTCCTCGAGAGTCTCCGTGCGGAAGACCGGCGTTCGGAAGATGACGGCGGTCGAGAGGGGAAAGCCCGTCACCTTTTTCAGCTCCTCGTACATTCTCTGGAAGAGAGCTCCCATCGGGCCCAGGGCCACGGCGGCGAGGCGCCGGCCGTCGTAGTAGCGCGCCGGCGCGGACAGGCCGGGCGCCGTCGTCTTCGAGACGACCGTCAGGTCCTGTCCGGGCAGCCGGGCGGCGAGGAGCCAGGCGGCGCAGAGAACCGGGACTCGGAATCGAGACATCAAATCGACCTCCTGTCCAAACGTCGCGCGAGGCAAACGTGAGACCGGTCCCGCGCGGCGTTCTCCGGCAGGCTGATTCTGCCAAAAACCGAGATCGGCGGCGGATCCTGGACTGCGCTCTGACCCGGGCCTGACCCCAGAGGTAGTTGTCAGTCATCAGTCCTCAGTTCTCAGTTTCCGGGGCGCGCCCTCACGGAACCGATGACTGATAACTGATAACTGATAACTGATAACTCCTGGTGGGCCGGGAACGATGATGCTCCGCGGGCTCACCCGAGCGTTTGATAGAGTCCGTGAAAACCGGGGGGGGCGACATGACCAGAGGACGTTTCTTCGGCTTCTGGGTTGTTCTGGGCCTC
>DATNMZ010000344.1:0-2434 GCA_035602095.1 Thermoanaerobaculia bacterium | reverse complement strand
GGGGCGGGTGGGGAGGCGGCGCCTTGAACAGCATGCAGCTGTTCGGCCGTTTCCGCGCGGATGAACCGCGCAAGCTCCGGGTCGGAACGAAGTACCGCATCTATTCCGAAGCCGACAGCGACTTCCGCCTCGGCCTCTGGCTCGCGGCGCACATTCCCATGGGGCAGAGCTCGATCCACGTCGATCAGGTGGACGCGGACGTCACTCGGATCAAGACGCGCCGCACGGACTGGGAATGGGGCATCGCGGCAACGAAGGGAATCGTGACGGGGATGGTGTCCTACCAGCTTTCGTCGCGGCATGACCAGGACATCCGGGTGCCGAATCAATTTCGCGTCGGCCTCGGCCTGGACGTCCCGGTGATACCGTTTCTGCACGTGATCGGGGAGCTCGACCGCGTCACTTACGACGGCGGAGACCTTCCGGAGGAACCGTATTCGCTCTTGACGACCGGCATCCGCTTCTACATCGGGCGCACGGGCTGGGCGGTCCACGGAGCCCTGAACGCGAACCTCGACATGCTGGTCAAGAAGCGTTTCTCCCCGTCTCCGATCGGCGGACTGATCGGCGTCACCTATGCCGCGTGGCCCCCCCTCCCGCCGCCGCCCGTCGTGATTCCGCCGCCGGCCCCGGCCGCTCCGATCGTGGTGGAGGAGAAGACCGAGACCGTCACCCAGACGACGACGACCGCGCCGCCGCCGCCGACCCCGAAAACGACTCGGGACGAGATCCAATTCGATGCCGCGAGCGCCCGGCTGACCAACATCGCCAAGGCGATCCTGGACGGGATCGCGCTCCGGATGAAGAATGACTTGAACGCGACGGCCGTCGTCACGGGATACTCGGACAGCGGCGGGACCGAGCCGGCGAACCTGGCGATCTCCGCGAAACGGGCGGAATCCGCGAAGGAGTACCTCGTCACCCGGCACGGCATCGACCCGAACCGGATCACGACCGCCGCGAAAGGCTCCGCCGACGCCGCCTACGACAACGCGACGCCCGAGGGGCGGGCCAAGAACCGACGGGCCGTGATCGTCGTCACCCTCGTTTCGGGAACGTGACGCCGGAGTCCTCCCCCTCTCCTCACGAGCCCCCTGCGGCGCAGGGGGCTTTTCTCACTCCGGCGCCGGCGCGTGTTTCGGGTTATCGCGCCCCGGTTCTCCTGTCTCTCGCCGCCGCGATCGCCCTCCTCTACTACGGACGAACGTTCTTCGTGACGATCGCCTTCGCGATCTTCCTCGCGTTTGCGATGCGGCCCTTCGTTTCGCTCCTCGAACGGGCCCGCGTCCCCCGCGTGATCGCCATTCTGCTGCTCCTTTTCGTGCTCGTCGGGGCGCTCGCCCTGCTCATCATCAACGTGACGGCCCAGGTGAACGAGTTCTACATCGACCTCCCCCGGTACCAGGCCCGGATCCGGGATGTGGTCTCGGAGGTCATGGACTTCGTCAATCGGCTCCGGGAGCGGATGGGAAACATCCTCCCCCAGGACCGGTCCGTGCGAGAGGTCCAGATCACGGAGTCGCCCCTCGCGGCGACCCGGGCCTTCGTGGCCCAGGTGGGTGAGACCCTCTACCTGCTCCTGTACGCCGCGGCCGTGCCCTTCCTGACGTTTTTCATGCTGAAGGATCGCGAGAAGTTCGGCCGCGTCATCGACGGCATGCTGGCGCGCGACTCGCGATTCGCGGGAGACGTGACGGGCGCCGTTTCGCGGACGATGACCGACTACGCGCTCGGCCTGTCGTTCGTCATGGCGATCATGGCCGGCATGACCACCGTCGCGCTCATGCTGCTGAAGATCCGCTACTACTACATCCTCGGGCCCCTCGCCGGTCTCGCCATCATGCTGCCGTATGTCGGCGTGATCTTCTCGACCGTGCCGGCGGTGGCCGTCGCCTTCTTTCAGTACGACGGACGCAAGGCGATCACCGTTCTGATCGTCTACGCTCTGCTCCAGTTTCTCGAGGGAAACATCCTGACTCCGCTGATCGTCGGCGGGCGCGTTCGGCTCTTCCCGCTCACCGTCGTCGTGGCCTTCATCTTCTGGGGGCTTCTCTGGGGCGTGGCGGGGGCCATCCTCGCGGTGCCGTTGACTTCGGCGGTCAAGGTCGTTTGCGAAAATGTTCGCGGACTGGAGGGCTTCGCGCGCCTGCTGGGGGAACCGGACGTGGGAGTGGGAGCGGGGTCGCCCACCTAGCCCTCAGTGCTGGCGACGTTTCTCCCTCAGGGGTCGCCCCGCGTTCCCCGCATTGTCCTAAGCGAAGCGCTCTCTCGGCCGCCTGTTCGCGAAGCGAACGCCGCGGCCGAAAGCCTTAGCGGCTTCGCGCTAGGGAGATGACGCTTCCGAAGAGTCCCGCGACCGTGCCGACCGCCGGCACCAGCGCGACGGTGCGCCAGTCGAGAAAGCTTCCCCAGAACAACGAGAGGATCGGGTGCG
>DATNMZ010000343.1:0-8059 GCA_035602095.1 Thermoanaerobaculia bacterium | reverse complement strand
GGCCAGCGCGTCGGCGAGCGGCCGTGTGTCGGCGCAATCGCCAAAGGCCATCAGCTGCATGAACAATCGCTCGTCCGATCGCTGCGGCTGACCGTTCTTCGAGCCGCCCTTCTCACTGATGTCGGGCGGCTCGGGACCGCGCCTCGCGCCTTCCGAGGTCCCAGTCTGAGTGGACACATGCCGAGTATAATTCGAGCCGAGCCCGATGATGTGACCTGCCCACGAACTGGGCGCCTGTTGGCCTGGAATAGGGCGCAATGTATAATCCCTCGGTTCTCTGGTCCGGCAGAGGCCGGACACTACTGCGCGCTCCGGCTTCAACCGGAGACCCTGGATCATAGCTACGGAGACTGGCGAGCATGCCCTTCATCATCACCGACCCCTGCATCGAAACCAAGGACACGGCGTGCGTGGACGTCTGCCCGGTGGACTGCATCCACCCGCGGAAAGACGAGCCGGAATTCGCTCAGGTGACGATGCTCTACATCCACCCGGAAGAATGCATCGACTGTGGCGCGTGCGTCCCGGCCTGCCCCGTGGCGGCGATCTACGAAAGCATCGACGCGACCCCATCACACCAGAAAGACCTGATCGAGGCGAACGCGATCTATCGCAACGGCGACCCCGACCTCATGGCGCAGGCCGAAGAGATCGTCAAGGCACACATCGCCGCGGAGCCGGCGCTGATGGCCATTCCGGCCGCGGAGCGGCAGGCAGCGCACGCCGGGCATTAAAGTCGCCACCTGGAACGTCAACGGTATCCGGGCGCGCCACGCGCAGGTCCATGCCTGGATCGAGCGCGAGCGCCCGGACATCGTCTGCCTGCAGGAGCTCAAGGCTGCATCCGATCAGGTGCCCGCCGCCCTCTGCGAAATGCAGGGCTACTGGTGCTACTGGCATGGCGGCCCGGGCTATTCGGGCGTCGGACTGCACGTCAGCAAGGCCTTCGCGCCCGAGCGGCCGGTCTTCACCCATCCCGCCTTCGACCACGAGCACCGGATTGTCGCCGTCGAGATCTCGCACGTCACCATGGTCTCGGTCTACGTGCCGAACGGCGGCAAGGATTTCCCGGCGAAGATGCGTTTTCTGGAAGCGATGGCGGAGTACGCGCGTGGCTTTCTGGACCAACCGCGCACGCTGGTCCTGTGCGGCGATCTGAACGTCGCGCGCACCGACAGGGACGTGCATCCCAAGGAGCGCAAGCCCGGGATCATCGGGCAGCGGCCGGAGGAGAGGGAGCTGCTGGAAAGGATCATCGGTGCCGGCCTCGTCGACGTCGGCCGGGCGCTCGATCCGGACAACGATCAGATGTTCAGCTGGTGGGCGCCGTGGCGCAACATGCGGCAGCGCAACATCGGCTGGCGGCTCGACTACGTGCTGGCCAGCGAGCCGGTCGCCCGCCGCGCCCGGCAATGCGTCGTCCGCAAGGAGATCGGCACGAGTGACCACGCCCCGGTGGTGGCCACGTTCGAGGACAGTTGAGACGTAATCGCTGAAAGCCCGGAGCTAAGTCGCACTGGCCGCTCGGCCAGCACTTCCTCCGCCGGCGTCGGCTACACTCTTCTGACCACCGGAGGATCAATGAAGACGTCTGGGAAGGGTTCTGCGCCCCCCCTGTCTCTCGACCGGCGCCGCTTCCTGGCGCTGGCCGGCGCCGCCGCGCTCGCTCCCGGAGCCCTCCTCGCGAGGTTCTCCGAGGGCGTGCCCGTCGGGCGGCGGCGGATGATCCAGAGAAACGGCTACGCGGTCGACGCCGAGACTCCCTTAGACGCGCTGACGACCTACCTCACCCCGAACGACCTGTTCTTCGTTCGCAATCACTGGAATCCCCAGTACACGGGGCACCGGGGCTGGGCGCTCACCGTGGATGGCGAGGTCGAGCGCCCGCTGCGCCTCTCCGCCTCCGACCTGCGGCGGATGCCGCGAACCGAGGTGACTTGCGTCCTCCAGTGCGCCGGCAACGGCCGCGGGCTCTTCGAGCCGCCGGTGCCCGGAATTCAGTGGAAGTACGGCGCCGTCGGGAACGCCCGGTGGGGCGGTGTGCGGGTCAGAGACATCCTGGACCGCGCGGGATTGAAGGCGGAGGCACGGCATCTCCATTCGTTTGGAACCGACAAGCCGCCCGTCCACGTGCCGCCCTTTCACCGCTCGATCGAGATCGAGAAGGTCCTGGCGGATGCGATCGTGGCCGACGAGATGAATGGCGAGCCGCTGCCCGCGCCCCACGGCGGACCGGCGCGCCTGGTCGTTCCGGGTTGGGCCGGGGTGCACTGGATGAAGTGGCTCGATCGCCTCTCCGCGCAGCCGGAAGCTCAGAAGGGCTTCTACATGGAGACGGCTTACCGCTATCCGAAGGAGCTCGGAGCTCCGGGCGTCGTCCTCCCCGCCTCGGAGATGCGGGGCGTGACGGAGCTCTTCGTCAAGTCGAGTGTGACGGAACCGCCGGCGCGCGCTCGCGCGGGATCTCCCGTGGTTCTGCGCGGCTTCGCGTTCTCCGGGGCGCCCGACGTGGTCAAGGTGGAGATCTCCGAGGACGAGGGACAGACGTGGCGCCCGGCGGAGCTCGACCCGCAGCACGACCCGTGGGCCTGGCGGCTCTGGTCGTTTCGCTGGATCCCATCGGTGCCGGGTCCGCATACGCTCTGGGCGCGTGCGACGGACAGCCGGGGCGCCGTCCAGCCGAAGGACGCGCCGTGGAATCCGAGCGGATACCTTCACAACGGCTGGCACGCGGCCTCCATCGAGGTGGAATCGTGACGCGGCGGGCGAGACCTCTGGCCGCCGTTGCCCTGATCCTCTGCGGCCTTCTCCTCGCGGACGAGGTGGACGCGAAGAAACGGCCCCGGCGAAAGAAGTCCGGCGCGGCGAAGACGGTCCGTCCAAACTTCGATACGCGCCTTCCTCTCCTCGGGACGAGGCTCGTCGCCTTCCCCGCCGGTCCGGGCAAACCGCTCGCGGAGCGGGCCTGCCTCGCGTGCCACTCCGGAGACATCGTCGCGCAGCAGCGCCTGACCGAGAAGCAGTGGGCGGCCGAGGTCACGAAGATGGCGGTCTGGGGCGCCGACATCCCCCAGGACAAGCGGGAAGAGCTCGTCGCCTACCTGGTCAACAACTTCGGGCCCGGAGCGCCGAAGTACGAGCCCGTCCTGACGCGTCCTGTGGGGCGATGAGCGGACGAGACGGGGCGCTCATCCCCTTCCGTACACGGGCAGGTGCGCGCCGCTGACCATTCTGGCGTCCGGGCCTGCGAGGAAGAGGACGACCCGCGCGATCTCCTCCGGCTTCACCCACCGGGAAGAGTCCGCCCCGGGCATCGCCCGGCGGTTCGCCGCTGTGTCGATCGTCGAGGGAAGTATCGCGTTGACGGTGATCTTCCCTTCGGCCAGCTCCGCCGCCATGGTGTCCGTGAGCTGGAGAACGGCGCGCTTCGAAGCCGCGTAGGCGCCCACGTCCTTCCCGGAACCGGTCGCCGGGCGGCTCGAGACATTCACGATCGTCCCGCCGCCTCGACGGAGCATCTGCGGCACGGCCGCGCGGGAAGCCAGGACCGCCGTTTTCAGGTTCGCGTCGAGCTGGCTCTGCCAGACCGACCAGGGCGTCTCGTGCACCGGCTGGCCTCCGGCAAACGCTCCCGCGCCGTTGATCAGGATGTCCAGCCCGCCGCGGTCTTCCGCCACGGTTTGAGTGAACGCGAGCACCGCGGTCTCGTCCGCGAGGTCGAGCATCGCTCCGGAGAGCGAAGCCGCGGTCTCGGCGGGCAGCGTGCCCCGCAAGGACTCGAGCTCGCCGGCTTTGCGGAAGGGGACCGCGACGCGGGCACCCTCCTCGAGAAGGACCCGGACGATCGCAGACCCGAGCGCGCCGGCGCCGCCCGTGACGATGGCCGTTTTCCCGGACAGAAGCTTTCCGGCTCTGATCATTTTTCTCCTCCTCTTCCCCCTCCTGCGCAATCGCGCTGCAGGACGCCCGCGTCGAGGATCTGCCGCCAGAGAGCCGTCCATGTCTTCCAATCGTGCTTGCCATTCGCCGTGAACGTGCGGCCGGGCGGGAGGGCGTCGCCGAGGAGACGGTTCGCCGGAGCGAGCTCGTCTCTGAGCCCGAATCCCAGGTACATCGGCGGCCGGAGGGCGCCCTGCGCCGAGTAACGCTGGAGCCAGTGCCAGAGCTCCCGCTCGTAGTCCGCGACGGGGCGCGGCGGCCCGGGGGACCAGGCGGAGAGCCCCCCCGCGGCGGCGACGAGGCCGGGCTCCGTGTCGCCCAAGAACGGAGCGATGGCGATTACGCCGCCGAGCGCGTCGTCTTCGCGCGCTTCGAGAATGGCCCCGAGACCCCCCATGGAAATACCGACGATCCAGATCTTGCCGATTCCGCGGGCGCGGGCCGGAGCGATCACGTCTTCGCGGAGGCGGCCCGAGATCGTTTGAGCCTGGTAGTAGCCCATATGGGCATCGACTTCGGCAAACCGCGCCGGGACTCCTGCCTCGACGGCCATCTCCGCGAACCGGTGCCGCCGATACGCGCCGAGGCTGTCTCTGCGGCCCGGAAGAAACAAGACCAGGCAGGGACCTGACCCCGCGCCGGCCGGAGACACCTCGATGCTCGTCATCGGCGTGACCGGAGGGCGAAGCCGGAGACAGCCCGAGGCGAACGCGGCCAGGAGGAGGGCGGCGGAGAACGGGCGGACGGCTTTTCTCATCGGCGCGGATTCTATGGCCGGCGCCCGACGTCGTTCGGCGCCCGCGTGTCCCTCGCTATACTCCCCGCCGTGCTGCTCCTCGTCCTTCTCTTGGCGTTCGGGGGTTCTCTCGCGCCCGAGCCGGAGGCTCCGGCCCCGGTTCCCCCTCCCGCGCAGACGCAGGCGGACGAGTACACGCGATACGAGCTTCTCGCCCCCGAGACCGCCCAGTTCCGGATCGTTTATGACGTGACCGCTACCGCCGCCGGCGCGCGCTACTACTTCAACCCGATCCGGAAGGGGAGCGAGGCGAGCCGCGAATCCGTGACGGAGCGCGCGTCCGGCGAGCCGCTCCCCTTCCAGGTCGTTTCCGGCGCGGAGGCGCGCAAGACGGGACTTCCCGACGCGAGCCTCGACACCGAGTACATCCGCGTGACGCTCGCGCGTCCGGTCCCTGCCGGGGGCCAGGCTCGCCTCCGCATCGACAAGACCTACAAGGACAGCGCGAGCTACTTCCGCGAGGGAGGCGCGATCGTATTTCAGCGCTCGCTCGGCATCCGGCGGAACACGGTCGTGCTGCCGCCCGGGTACGAGGTGATCGGGTGCAACGTCCCGTCGCAGATCCTGACGGAAGCCGATGGACGCATCTCCGTGAGCTTCATGAACTCCAACCCGGACCCGGCGTCGCTGAAGCTCGCGGCGCGAAAGCTTTCGCCGTGAGGGTTCGGATCCTCGCGCTCGCGGGCGTCCTGGCGTTGTCGGCCGCCCGAGAGCTTCGAGCGCAGGGAGAGCGGTTGACCGACCGGGCGAAGCAGGACCGCGAGATCGTTTACTCTCTGGAGGCGCCGGAGACGAACTCCTTCCGCCTCCACCACGATTACACCGAGTCGAAGGAAGGGGCGGACCGCTACGTCAACGTCGTCCGCAAAGGCAGTACCGTCTCTCGTCCCTCCGCCATTTCTCTCGACACGGGCGAGCCTTTGACGACGGAAACCCTCAAGGGCGCGGAGATTGCCCGGGCGAAGCTCGAGATCGGTGAAGAGGTGCGGCCCGATTCCGAGGCCGTTCTCGTCCGCTTCCCTGCGGTGAAGAAGGGGCGCTCGTCGCGGATCCGGATCTCGGAAACCTACACGGACCCGAAGAGCTACCGCCTCGAGGGAGAGGAACTCGTCTTCGATCGCACTTTCGGACGTCCGCGCAACGCCGTCGTTCTCCCCTCCGGATGGTTCGTGTCCGCCTGCTCGATCCCGGCGACAGTGTCGGAGACTCCGGAGGGCCGGATCCGCCTT
The DNA here is from genome assembly GCA_035602095.1 of Thermoanaerobaculia bacterium. Classification (GTDB taxonomy): domain Bacteria; phylum Acidobacteriota; class Thermoanaerobaculia; order UBA5066; family Gp7-AA6; genus JALYUA01. The sequence continues at coordinate 2,095 of DATNMZ010000343.1, read as the reverse complement.
CTCTTCATTAACCCCCGCCCCGATGAAATCGCTGTGCTCGTAAGAGCAAAACGGCGGCCCGTGAAAAGTCAATCGTTCGCTCCGCCTCCCGCAACGACACCCTCACCCTGACCGGGGCCGGCCGAGGCTGTTCCTTTTCCCGCGGGAACTTCCGCGAGCCCCCCGCGTACTCATTGCCAGGAGGTCCCTCCATGCACGCACCGGCGAAGGTTCCCGCTCTGATTGCTGCCGGGCTTCTGGCCGCTGCTTTCGCGCCCGCGGCCGCTTCCAAAGAAGCCCACCGCACACTGCCCCTCGCCGCGGACGGGCTGCTGGCGATCTCGACCTACAAGGGCAGCATCACCGTGACCTGCTGGGACAAGCCGGAGGTGGAGATCTCGGCGCGGATCGAGCCCGACGGCTTCCATTCCGACGACGATCGGAAGGTCACCGAGACGGAGGTCCGGATCGACGGCGGTGGGTCCTCGGTGCGCGTGAAGTCGGACTACGAGCGCGTCCGGGAGCACGGTTTTTGGGGAGTCTTCGGCTTCTCCCACGGCAGCCTGCCCTTCGTGCACTACACGGTTCGCATGCCGGCCACGGCGCGGCTGGAGATCGAAGACTACAAATCGGTCACGCGGATTTCGGGCCTGCGGTCCGATCTGAAGCTCCACACCTACAAGGGAACCGTGGAAGTCGAGCGGCTCGATGGCGCGGCGGATATCGACACCTACAAGGGCGAGGTCCGGGTGGCGTTTTCCCGCTACCCACGGGCGAGCCGTTTCAAGACCTACAAGGGGAGCTTCGACGTGCGGCTCCCGCGCGACAGCCGCTTCGAGCTCGACGCGGACGGCGGGCGGCGAGGGGAGATCGACTCCGATTTCGCGGTCGCGAGAAGCTCCGGAGGGCGCCGCCGGTCCGAGCGCTCCTACGGGTCCGTCAACGGCGGTGGACCCACGCTGCGCTTCGTGTCGACCCGGGGGAGTTTGAGATTGCGAGGCGAGTAGCTGGGGCCGTGAGGCGTGAGGCGTGAGACGTGAGGCGTGAGACGTCGACGGGGGACGAGCCGGGAAACTGAAAACGGGAAACGAACCGATAACCGACAACTGATAACTGACAACTGACAACTGATAACTGACAACTGACAGCGTAAGCTGTCCGAGATGATCCCCCTCTCGGAGATCCGCGCCGCGGCGGCCCGCATTGCCGGAAAGGTGCATCGGACGCCGCTCGTCCACTCCGAACGAATCGGCGAGCGCGTCGGAGCCCGGCTGTTCTTCAAGTGCGAGAGCTTCCAGAAGACGGGCTCCTTCAAACCCCGCGGCGCTCTCAACAAGGTGCTTTCGCTTTCGGGAGGGGAGCGGGCGAAGGGTCTCGTGACCGTCTCCGCCGGCAACCACGCGCAGGCGGTCGCCTGGGCCGCGCGGATCGCGGGCGCTTCCTGCGTCGTGGTTATGCCGTCCGATGCCCCGCGCGCGAAGATCGACGCCGTGAAGGGCTATGGCGCCGAAGTCGTGCTCCACGACGACCGAGCGACGTTGTTCGATCGATTGAACGCGGTCCGGGAGGAGCGCGGGCTGATCTTCGTCCATCCCTTCGACGACCCGGTGGTGCTCGCCGGCGCGGGCACGACCGCGCTCGAGATTCTGGAGGACTTGCCGGAAACGGACGTCGTCGTGGTTCCCGTCGGAGGCGGAGGTCTTCTCGGCGGAATCGCCTCGGCGGTCCGGCAGCTGCGGGCGACGGCCCGGGTGGTGGCCGTCGAGCTCGAGGCCGGACCGGGCCTCGGACCGGCTCTGGCCGCCGGGCGGCCGGTGACCGTCGTGCGCCCCGTGGGGACGCTCGCCGACGGGATGACGCCCCCGTTCGTCGGCGCCCTGCCGCTCGAGATCGCGCGCGAGTGCGTCGACGAGGTCGTGACCGTTTCCGAAAGCGCGATCCGCCAGGCGATGGGAATGCTGATGACGCGGGCGAAGCTCTTCGTCGAAGGCTCGGGCGCCGCGTCGACAGCGGCCCTTCTCGATAAGCGCGTGCGCGTTCAGCCGGGGGAGCGGATCGTCGCCGTCGTGTCGGGCGGGAATGCGGACCTCGCGGCCGTCGCCGCCGCGCTCGCATG
>DATNMZ010000342.1:0-7010 GCA_035602095.1 Thermoanaerobaculia bacterium | reverse complement strand
GGCCGGCCCCCTGGCGAAGCGACGAGAACCCACGACTGAGAACGGAGTACTGACAATCAAAGCTGACAGCTGAGAGCTGACGGCTGAGAGCTATCTCTTCCGAATCCAGCGCCGGTACCAGGCCTCGAGGTTCAGGAGGAGCCAGAGCTTCCCGTGGCGCCGCTGCGCTCCGCCCTGGACGAGGCGGCGGACGCCGCGCGGGTCGATCACTCCGTCCGCCGCGAGGTCCCCTTTCTCCAGGGCCGCAAACGCCGCCTCCCGCCGCGGCCCCCCCACCCAGCGCTTGAACGGAGGGGAGAAGCCCGATTTCGAACGCGTCTGGATCGGCTCGGGAAGCCAGGGTGCGATCGCGCGCCGGAAGGCGATCTTCGTGCGCCCGGGCTCGACGAGATCTTCCGGGGGCAGCGAAAACGCATGCTCGATCAGGCGCCGGTCGAGCAGGGGCACGCGGGCCTCGAGTCCAACGGCCATTGTCGAGCGGTCGACCAGGAGCAGGTTGTTGTCGGGCAGGTAGGTCGAGACGTCGAGGTAAAGGAGACGGTGCGCGAGCGGAAGCTCCGGCCGGTCGAACTTCCGGAAGAGCCAGGCGGGGTCTTCCGGCGCGCGGCCGAGGACCAGCTTCTGTTCCGCCGCGGGAAAGAATCCGCGGACGGGAAAGTAGCGATCGGCGAAGTCCGGAGCGAGAAGCCGCGCGGCACCGGCGAGCCGGCTCCCCCGGGCCATGCCGGCGAGCGGGCGGACGGCCCCACGATAGAGCGCCGCGAGCGCGGGCCGCAGCGGACCGAAGCGACCCCGCATTCCTTCGTATCGGAGCACGGTCTCGTGCCATCCATACCCGCCGAAGACCTCGTCTCCCCCGTCGCCGGTCAGAACGACCTTGACGGATCGCCGCGCCAGAGCGGCGAGCTCCAGCACCGCCAGGGCCGTCGAGTCGTAGAGGGGCTCGTCGTAGATCTCGGCCGCGCGGTCGAGCGTCGTCGCGAGATCGCCCACGTCGAGCAGCTCCTCGTGGTGCTCCGTGCCGAACGCCTGCGCGGCGACCCGGGCGTATCGGACGTCGTCCAGGTTGCCGTCTCCGTACGCCACCGTGAACGTCGGGAACGGGTCGGGGACCTCTCGCGCGGCCCGCGCCACGACGGTCGAGGAATCCAGACCTCCGGAAAGGAATCCCCCGACGCGCACGTCGGAGATCAGATGCGATCGGACGGCCTGGTCGATCTTCTCGCGCAGCGCTTCGACGCCTCCCGGCGCATCGCCCCTCTCGAGGCGCCAGAAAGGCGCCGTGTGAGCGCGCCCGACCGCGGCGTCCCACAGGAGCCGGTGGGCCGGGGGAAGCTTGCGGATTCCCGCGAAGAGGCATCGGTCGAAGGGAACGTAGCCGTACGAGAGGAAGTCCGAGAGCGCGTCGGCGTCGAGCCGCGCGGCGATCCCGGGCAGCTCGAGGAGCGCCTTTGCCTCGGACGCGAAAGCGATGCCCCCGGGAAGCTCCGCGTAGTACAGAGGCTTGATGCCGATCCGGTCGCGCGCGAGCAGCAGACTCCGGTCCTCGTCGTTCCAGAGAGCCAGAGCGAACATGCCCTCGAGCCGGCCGAGTCCTCCGGGACCTTCCAGGCGGAGGAGCCGGTGGGCCACTTCGCCATCACTCGTGGAGACGAACCGCTCCCCGTGCCCCTCGAGGACGCTGCGGATGTCCCGGTAGTTGTAGATCTCGCCGTTGTGGATGAAAGCGGAGCGTCCATCCGGCGCGATCGACGGCTCCTCCCCGCGCGGCGAGGTGTCCAGGATTGCGAGCCGGCGGTGGCCCAGGGCCGCGCGGCCGTCCCGGCTCACCCAGCGGCCGCTTCCATCGGGGCCGCGGCGGTTCAAGGCCTCCAGTGCCCGATCGATCGCGTGCGGCTCCACGCCGTCCCGATCGACCCATCCGACGATCCCGCACATGTTCAGCCGGGAGAGGGAAGACGGGAGACGGGAGACGAACGCACTGAAAAGACGGCCCCTCCTGGCAGATCCCACGTCTGCCGTCTACCGTCTGCCGTCTGCCGGCTCATGAGGGAAATGGATACATCAACCACGCCACCGCGAGTCCTCCGACGACGAGCGCTCCAAAGATCTTCGCGAAGAGCACCCAACGCTCGCGCCGCTCGTTGCGCCAGAGAAACGCGAAGAAGACGGAGACCAGGAGGGCGTAGACCGTCATGATCAGGAAGTGGTCCACGGGAAGGAGCGCGGCGACGCTCACGCTTTCCTCCCCGCGGCGATGTCGTACGCGTCGAGCATCAGCAGGAGATTCATCAATCCCGCCGTGAGAAGAAACGCGCAGCCGTACTCGTAGGTCACTCTCAGGACGGCGCCTCCCGGGTTGTCGCTCAACAGGCGGGCTCCGATGTTCAAGAGTCCGGCTCCATAGACCGCGAAGGTCGCGAGAATCGAGAGGGGCTGACCGGCCTCGATCGAGTAGAGGCGTCCTTCGAAGGAGAGCCCGAAAACGAAGGTCGCCGTCACGACGGCCGCGTACACGATTGCGGTCCGGCCCCGCCGGAGGTAGGCATGGCCGAGGCCGGGGAAGACCCAGGCGAGAGCGATGGCGATCCAGCGCCGCGACGGTTCGGGAGCCGGAGTCACGAAGCGGTCCCGGCGAACAGAGGACGCAAGCGCGCGAGCGTCGCGGCCGGTTCTTCCGGGACGACGCGGACGTCGCCCGTGACCGTCATGAAGTTCGTGTCCCCCTTCCATCGGGGGACGACGTGGACGTGGTAGTGATCGGCCAGGCCCGCGCCGGCCGCGGAGCCGAAGTTGATGCCGACGTTCAACCCGTCCGTCCGGTAGGCCGAGCTCAAGATTCCCTCCGCGCGGGCGACGGTCGAGACGAGGTCGTGGAGAGTCTCCTCGGACGAGTCGGAGAGGCGCGCCTCGTGCGCGTAGGGCGCCACCATGATGTGCCCGTTGGTGTAGGGATAGCGGTTCAAGATCACGAACACTTTCCGGCCCCGGTGAACGACCAGGGTCTCGTCGTCGTCTTCCGAGGTGGCGGCCTCGCAGAAGAAGCAGCGGTTGTCCGACTTATCCGACACGAGGTACTCGTAGCGCCAGGCAGCGAAGAGGACGTCCGGCATCGACCCCCGCCTAACGGTTGATGAGCTCTTTCAGTTCCTTACCGGGCTTGAAATACGGGATCTTCTTGGCGGGCACGGAGACCTTGACGCCGGTCTTCGGGTTGCGGCCCATGCGCGCCCCCCTCTCGCGGAGCCGGAACGATCCGAACCCGCGAAGCTCGATCTTCTGCCCCTCTTTCAAGGATCGGACGATGGCGTCGAAGACGGTGTCGACGATCGCCTCGGCCTGCTTCTTGGTGACGTCGGTCGCGACGGCCACCCTTTCGATCAGTTCCGCCTTCGTCATACGAACCCCTCGACCGCCTGGGCGCGGGGACGACCGTGCCCGGCCGCGCAGTCAGCCCATGGAGTGCCCGCGAACATGCCCCCTGCGCCTCCGCCTAGGTCTTCGCGCCGGCGTCTTCCGCCTTCTTGCGGGAGCGCTTCTTCTTCGCGCCAGGCTTCGCTGCTGCGCCCTCGGCGGCCGGGGCCGCGGGCTCCGCGGGAGGCGCTACGGTTTCGGGCTCGACCGGCGCCGCAGGAGCGGCAATCGCCGCGGCTTCCGGCGCCGCCGCCGGGGCCGCCGCTTCGACGCCCTGTCCGGACAGGCCGACCTTCATCTCCGCGTCCTCGATCCGGAGGATGCGGGTGCGAAGGGATTCCCCCTCCTTGTAGTGGTCCTGCGGCTTCTCTCCGCGCGCCAGGTTCGTCTCGGAGACGTGCATCAACCCCTCGACGAGCCCTTCGATCTGGACGAAGACGCCGAAGTCCGCCACGCGCGTGACGACCCCTTCGACGACGTCCCCCGCGTGAAAACGGTCTTTGAAGGTCTGCCAGTCGTTCGGCTGGAATTCCTTGATCGAAAGCGAGATTCGCCGGTTCTCCTGGTCGATCGACGTGATGATGGCCTCGACGTCGTCGCCCTTCTTGAGCACCTCGGACGGATGCTTGATGCGCTTGGTCCACGACATGTCGGAGACGTGCACGAGACCGTCCACACCCTCTTCGATCTCGACGAAGGCGCCGAAGTCGGTCAGGTTCCGGACCTTCCCGTTGACGCGGCTTCCGATGGCGTACTTCTCGATGACGCTCTCCCACGGGTCGGGAAGTGTGTCCTTGAGCGAGAGAGAGATGCGGCGCGCGTCCCGGTTCACGTCGGAAACGATCGCCTCGACGGTGTCCCCCGGGGAAACGACCTTCGAGGGATTCTTCACCTTCTTGGACCAGGACATCTCCGAGACGTGGACGAGGCCCTCGACCCCCTCCTCGAGCTCCACGAACGCTCCGTAGTCCGTGACGTTCGTGACGCGGCCCGTCACGCGCGAGCCCGTCGGATAGCGCTCGGGCACGTGGCTCCACGGATCGTCGGTGAGCTGCTTGGTTCCGAGCGAGACGCGCTCCGTCTCCCGGTCGAACTTGAGCACGACCACGTCGATCTCGTCGCCGACCTTGACGAGGTCGGAGGGGTGGTTCACACGGCCCCAGGACATGTCGGTCACATGCAGGAGCCCGTCGAGGCCACCCAGGTCCACGAAGGCGCCGTAGTCGGTCAGGTTCTTGACGGTCCCGCGGAGCACGCGGCCCTCTTCCAGGAGCTGCAGAGTCTCCTTCTTCTTGGCCTCCTGCTCGACTTCGACGACCGCCTTGCGCGAGAGAACGATGTTGCCGCGCTTCTTATCGACCGAGATGACCTTGAAGTCGAAGTCCTTTCCGCGAAGCGACTCCAGGTTCTTGACGGGCTTGACGTCGACGAGCGAACCCGGCAGGAACGCCTTCACGCCGATGTCGACGGCGAGGCCCCCCTTGATCCGGTCGATCACGCGCCCGCGGACGGTCGAGCCCGAGCGGTAGGACTTCTCGACCTCGTCCCACACCTTCATCTTCTCGGCTTTGTCCTTGGAGAGAACGACGTAGCCGTTCTGGTCTTCCGTGCGCTCCAAGAGAACGTCCACGGCATCGCCGGGCTTGACCATCACGTTCCCGGAGAAGTCGGTGAACTCCGAGACCGGAATCATGCCTTCGGACTTGTAGCCGATGTCGACGATCACTTCGGAGGGGGTCACGGTGAGCACGCGTCCCCGGATGATCTGGCCCTCCTGAAGATTCTTGAACGAGTTTTCGTATTGAGCCAGGAGGTGCTCGTATTCCTGGGGCGTCATTTCCTGATCCACTTGCATCGACTCGGTTTCCCGACCTCCTTTGTCGTTTTCAGCCTTCATCGGCGCGGGAGTCCCCTCTCATAAGTATTTGATTTCAAAAATATATCCTATGTTGGCGCCGCGAGCGGCGTCAAGAACCGGGGGTCAAAACCCGCCTCTCGATCTCGGAAACGACCTCCTCTGCCGTCCGGGTCCCGGTGTCGATGACGAAGTAGCGTCCGTCCTGGGTCAGGGGGGAATCCGCCCGGGTCCGGTCGTTGAAGTCCCGCCTCTCCATCTCCTCCAGGACGGCCTCGTAGGGCTGGGGGCTCCCCCGGTCCGCCAGCTCGATCGCCCGGCGCCTGGCCCGGACCTCGGCGGGTGCCGTGAGAAAGAACTTGTGCGGCGTCTCGGGAAATACCCGCGTTCCGATGTCCCGACCCTCGAGGACTCCGCCCCGCTGCCGGCCCAGGCGCTGCTGCTCGGAGACCAGGCGCCGCCGCACGGCCGGGATGGCCGAGACCGCCGATGCGTACTGCGAGATCTCGGGCTCCCGGATCGCTTCCGTCACGTCGCGGCCGTCCAAGAGCACCCGGGTCCCCGCCGGGTCGGCCACGAGCTCGACGCGGGCCGCCTCGGCAATCGCGGCCGCCGCGTCGGGGTCCGAGAGGGGCAGCGCGAGCCCCCGGTCCCGGGCGGCGAGTCCGACCGCGCGGTACATCGCGCCCGTGTCGATGTAGGGCACCGACAGGCGGGACGCGAGAGCCCGCGCGACCGTCGATTTCCCGGCGCCCGAAGGTCCGTCGATCGCGACGATCAGGACCGGCCTCAACGCGCCTTTCCCCTGCCCGGCGCCGGCGCCCTCCGGCGCGCCGCCGGAGTCGGAGCCGGGCGGGCTCCCGGCCCGCCGCGGGGAGAGAGGCCGTCCTTCGGATCCCCCCGCCGTTCATCCGCGCGGCGGGGCCGCGCCGCGGGTCGCCGGGACGGCCCCGCCGTCTCCGGTCGCGCCGACCGCCCCGACGGTCCAGGAGCCGCCGCCAGCGAGGCCTTCAGCGCGGCGACTTCCGCGCCCGTGAGTCTTCGGATGCGCCCGGGCGGGAGAGCGTCGTCGCGGATCGGCCCGATCGCCACGCGCTTCAGCTTCGACACCTGGTGGCCGATCACTTCGAACATCCGGCGGATCTGACGGCTGCGCCCCTCGCGCAGCGTGACCCGGAACCAGGCATTTCCCTCGCCGCGTCCCGCCGTCGTCTTCACGCGCTCGATCCCGCAGGAACGCGTCGAGCGCCCGTCCAGCACGATTCCGCGGCGCAGCCGTTCGAGGTCCTTTTCCGCCGGGACGCCGGACACCTTCACGCTGTACTCCTTGGCGCACCCCACCGAAGGGTGGGTGACGTCGCGGGCGAGATCGCCGTCATCGGTCAACAGAAGCAGTCCTTCCGTTCCCACGTCGAGGCGGCCCACGGGGCGAACACCTCCGCGGAGCGTCCCCGGCACGAGATCCATCACGGTGTCCCGCTTCTCGGGATCCGACATCGTGGTCACGTAGCCCTTCGGCTTGTTCAAGAGCAGGTAGGTCCGGTCGGGCGACGGCGCCCGGACCCGCTTGCCGTCCACCTTGACGGAGTCTTTTTCGGGGTCCGCCCGCTCGCCCAACTGAGCGACGCGGCCGTTGATCTGAACGCGGCCTTCCCGAATCCAATCCTCGGCTTCCCGGCGCGAGGCGAGGCCCGCCCGGGAGAGGAGCTTCTGGACGCGAACGGCGGGCATGACTTTACGG
>DATNMZ010000341.1:0-2154 GCA_035602095.1 Thermoanaerobaculia bacterium | reverse complement strand
TGCGGCCGGACGCTCGCGAGGGGGTCTCGGATTCTCCGGTGCGGGAGGTCGCGCCTGTGCGGGAGGCGGCGCCGGCCGCTGCGGCGCTTCCACTCCACGTTGGATCTGCCGCTCTCGCTGGGTGTCGCCCGCCGAGGGCGGGCTCGGCTTCTGCGGCTCCGGCGTCGGGGGTGCGGCCGGACGCTCGCGAACGGGCATCCGATTTTCCTGCGCGGGAGCCGCCGCCTGTGGGGGAGGCGGCGCCGGCCGTTGCGGCGCTTCATTTCCGCGTTGCACCTGCCGCTCGCGCTGGGCATCGCCCGCCGAGGGCGGGCTCGGCCTCTGCGCCTCGGGCGGTCGAGGCGCGGCCGATTCACGGCCCGGTCCACGGTCGGGCGGCGCCACCGGGGCGGGGGCGGACGGGGCGATCTCCCGGGCGGAGCCGGCGCTGCCCTGCGCTCCGGCGCCCGGGGAAGCGGCGAAGGGTCTTTCGGGCGTCGCGAGCGCGCGCCCGCGAGGAGGCGCGACCGGAACCGGTTGGGAGGCCGCCGGACCGCCGCCCGCGCCGGAGGGCGCGAGCGTCACGCGGCCCGGCTCGGAAACGACAGGCCGCACGGCGACGACCGGGGCGGGAGCGCGCTGCTGGACCATGCGCGCGGCGACGTCCGCGCCGACGGGAGCGCCGCGATTCTCCCGGATGACCTCCACCTTCGCGGAGAACGCGGGGGGCGGGGGAGGTGGTGCGATGCGGGCGACCACGGGGCGTTCGAGAATCGCCGAGGGCGGTCGGGGCGAAGCGGCCGGGCGCCCGGCGACTCGCAGCGAGGCGCTCGTGGGCACGACGGGAAGGGGCCCGCGCAGAACGGGCGCCGAATCGACGTCGCGGAGCACCCCTCGATCCGTGACGACGTTGCGGGCGACGAGGCCGCCCGACGCGAACGTGTTCTGATTCACGACGGTGACGTGGGCCCGGTTGGCGTACGCCCCGCTCGCCGCGCGGGCCGCGGTCCGCGGTCCCCACCAGGGAACGAGCGGATCGCTCGGCGCGAGCGGAAACCATCCGACGAAGCCGTCGCCCGTTCGCGCCGAGCTGGAGAAATCGGAGCCGCCGCCCACGAAGGCGACGAGCGCCGGTGCGTAATGCACGGAGGCGGTCCGGGGTCCGACGGGCACCCAGTACCACCGCGAGGACCGGGTGACCCAGCGCCCATAGTGGTACGGCGCCCACCCCCACGGCTCGCCGGAGACCCACGTCCAGCCCCACGGGTCCTGCCACACCCAGTGGCCAACCCGATAGGGAGACCAGCCCGCCTCGACGGAGGCCGGCGACCAGACGTGCCCGTATTCCGGGATGTCCTCCCACCGGCCGTACTCGTCGAGGTCGGCCACCCCGACGATCTCCTCGCTCACATAGGCGCGCGAGCGCGCCTGTTCGCCGCGGCGCTTCCGGGCCGTGACCCAGTTGTCGAACCCATCGGGCCGGCCGAGCGCGACCACGTCGTAGCGCGGCCGATCGATTCCGTCGATGTCCATTTCGTCGCCCGCTGAAAGCGCGACCTGGCCGCCCCCGGCCGCGACGATCGCGCGCCCGCGGCGCACGCCGACGCGGGTATTTCCATCCCGGTCGACGTCGATTCGGTAATCCCCCGCGCGCTCGAAGGTCACGGCGGCGTTGGGGCTGTCTACCTCGATGACCTCGTCCGCGCCGAGCCGGCGGATCTCGAACGCGGCCGCGCCCGAGTTCAAAGAGAGCTGTTTCGTGTCGTCCGTCAGGTTCAGAACGGCGACATCGGTGTCGGCGTCGAGCCGGACGAGCGCCCCCCCGTGAATCTGCAGCTCCGCGCGCCCGCCGCGTCCGGTGAAGAGCCTGTCGCCGAGCGTCAGCGGCACGTTGACGTCAGGGGGCTGCCAGTTGTCGGGCTCGTCCCCACGCGCGAACGACACGGGCCCGGCGAGATACGAGATCCGCGCGACCGTCTGACGGATCTCGCCGCCGCGGTACTGCCGCGGGTCGTCGTCCCGGTACTGCGCCCTCGCCGCTGCGGCGATCAGCAGAACGAGAGAGAAGACGCCGGAGAATCGGGCGAATCGCTTGCGGGTCATCATCGTGTTCTCCTGGATTTCAAGCCTCTGTCTGCAACGTTCCAGCCAAGTAAAGCCCCGGCTCGCCTCCCC
>DATNMZ010000340.1:0-3588 GCA_035602095.1 Thermoanaerobaculia bacterium | reverse complement strand
CGAGACGGGGAACCGAATCGCGTCGAAGAGCTGGGAGACGCCCTTCTGCTGCAGCGCGACGTGGAGAGCCACGTGGTTCAAGACGTGTTCCTGGATATGCACGCCGACCACATCGCCTTTTCCGACGGTTTCCTGCAGCTTCTGGGGCGGATAGCCCGAGTAGAAGAGGATCCACTTCAGGGGCGACGTCAGAGTGACGGTCTTGCTCGTTCCCCGGATCTTGACGGTGTGGGTGTACTCGAAGGGGACAAACTCGAGGGCGCTGCTTTCGAGCGGGAGCGGGGGCTTCAAGTCGCGCGGAAGATTGAAGGGGCGAGCCGACGCCAGGGTCCCGTACGCGGTCTGCAACTCCTTGAAGACCTTGTCCGACCCGCGCACGGCATCCTTCGAGGCCCCCTGGACGTAGTGCCCCAGGAGCGTGCGGGGGCGCACGAGGGGCATAAGGGTCCCCAGGTACTGCGTGAGCTCCCCCCGGAGCAGCTCCGCCACGCTCCGGGTCACTTTTCGAAGCTCCAAGAGCTTTTGCGTGCTCTGCGATTCCGTCATCGCCCCGCTCCCTTTCTATCCGTGACCGCCTCCGGGTTCGTGTACACAAATCTACCAGCAGCGGGGGAGGGGGGGGCCTTTTTTCGGGGCGGTTTCCCCCCTTCCCTTTTGCCGGAGTTGACCTATACTTCGGTCCCACCAGAAACGGCTCTTGCGGAAAAATAGAAAGGAGGAGGCGTGGCCCAAGTAGATTTTTTCCTGAAGATCGAAGGTTGGGACGGGGAAAGTCCCGATGAGAAGCACTCGAAAGAGATCGAGGTGAAATCGTGGAGTGTCGGCGTTGCGCAGACGGGAAGTTCCGATCGCGGCGGCGGCGCGGGCACTGGTAAGGCGCTCTTCCAGGACATCAGCTTCACCAAGATCTTCGACAAGTCGAGTCCGAATCTCTTGACCGGCTGCGCCAGCGGCGAGCACAAAACTACGGCCACCCTGACCTGCCGCAAGGCGGGCAAGGAGCAGCAGGAGTACCTGAAGGTCACGCTCACCGACGTCATCGTGTCTCACTATCAGACGGCCGGGTCGGAAGGATCCGGCGGCGCCCTGCACGACAGCTTCGCTCTGAACTATTCCAAGATCGAGTTCGAGTACAAGGAGCAGAAGGCCGACGGGACGCTCGGCGGTGCGGTCAAGAAGAGCTACGACCTCAAGAAGAACAAGGCTGCCTAGAGCGAACGTCCGATCCGGCGCGGTCCGGTCCGGGTGGAGGGAGTCGTCCGTCGGGGACGGCGGCTTCTTCCGCCCTTTTCGTTTTTGGGCGATGCGATCGGGCGGATGGCCTGCGCGTTTCGAATGCGTGGCGGGCTCGATCCGACGGAAACCTCGCCAAATTCGCGAGGGTCAGTTGGCCGCGTCGGCGGCTTGCGCTGCCGCCGCGCCGAAGGCGACGCGGCGCGTTTCCAGCACGGACTGTTCCTCCTCGCCAATGAGAAAGACCCGAAGGCCCATGCCCTGGAAAAGGTCTTCGGAAACCGCCTTCCAGTCCGTCATCCGGCCGAGGCGGACGCGGTCATCGGAGTGTTCGCTCGACCCGAAGTAGCGCGCGGGGATGAAAACTTCGCCGGTCGTTCCGTCGGCCGCCTTGATGCGCGCGGGGACCCAGAGCAGATCGCGGAGGCTCTTCGGAGGATCGATCTCGATCGACTGGATGTGCTCGAACGCGAGCCATGCGTACTTGTCCTTCACGATCAGCTCGAGCGCCCCGGCCGTCAAGTCGTTGTAGTCGCGGAAATCGAGAAAGGTTTCGCCGTTGAATGTTCCCGTCAGGGCCGGCCTTTGCTCCTCGGCGCGGTCCAGAAGCTCGCGCGCAGCGGCGACTTCGCCCTTGCGCAGCTTCCCGATCGCCTCGACGTAGAGATCGACGTAGGCGGGAGGCTCGGACAGAAAATGCGGCGCGGCGCCGTCCTGGAAGAGGCGGATGCGCTCCCGCTCCGCCTTGATGTTCGCGCGATAGACGGTGACGGCCATCGCCGACTCGATGCTCTGCTGTCCGATGACGTCGATCTGCTTCTCCGCGCGATCCCATTCCCCGGCGAGGCAGAGAAGCTCGAACAGGAACGTCCGGCGCTTGACGTCCGTCGGATTCGCCTTCACCTCCGCGGTCACGGCGTCGAGCGACGCCTGGAGTTTGCCCGCGTCGAACAGTTCCTTGCCGGTTGCCATTGCGCCCTCCACAGATTTTCGGTCAGTCTATCCGCGGCCGTCGGTCCGTCCAAAGCCCAAACAGCCGAGGAGGTTTCCGCTGCGGAAACGACCGTCGTGGCGCCGGCGAACCGGCGTCCGACCGAGCGGGGAGGCGTTCAAGCATCCGTGTCGTCCCCCGAGACACTCTGCCGGAGGCGGCTCGAATCCGACGCCGGCGGGGCGCCGGAACACCGCGCGGCGGCGGCGGCGAGCAAAACCCTTGTATCTGGAGACTCTTTGGCGAGGGGCCTTCCCGGTTCCCCCTGGGTTCCGGGCCCTCGATTCGAAGGCCCTCGAGTCCCGGATCGTCCCGCGATCGGTCTCGGATTCTGCGGAACCGCATCCCTGGACGCGGTGATAGTCTCCCTTCGCCGGAACGAAAACCGACGCTTGCGGTTTCTTGACTCAGCAGATTCAGATAGTTATGCTCGATCGAGCTACCGGAGGATTTTGAACGGGCTTCCGGATTCGTCTTGAAGCTGCTCGTTGCGCGGCGGGCTTGCGTGCGCACCGGACAGCGGTATCGGCGCGCGGAGTGAGAGCGTTCTCTTGACGGTCGAGGAGAAATAAGGAAATCGGATGTCGCCGTCGCCGGAAGTGATCGACATCGAGGCGCTGCTCGCGCCCATCGCGGGAGACAATCCCGCGGGCGAAAACCTTCAATACTCCGGCGTCTACGATCAGATTCGTGAGGCCCGGCGTTCCGAGGATGCCCTGGCGCAGGGCGACTGGCAGCGGGAGATCAAAGCCGCGGACTGGGAAGAGGTCGTCCGGCTCGCGACCGAAGCCTTGCGCGACCGGTCGAAGGACCTCCAGATCTCCGCCTGGCTCGCAGAAGGCGTCGTCAAGACGAGTGGTTTTCCGGGATTGCGCGACGGGCTGAAACTCGTCCGGGGAATCCAGGAGCGATTCTGGGAAAACCTCTACCCGGAGATCGAGGACGGCGATATGGAAGCGCGCGCCAATGCGCTCGCGCTTCTCGACCGGCAAACGGCGATGGCGATCCAGGAAGTCCCGGTCACGCGCAGCCCCGCATACTCGTTTCTCCAGTGGGAGGCGGTCAAGACCTCCGGCACGGCGCCTGCCGCCGGAGAGGAGAGTCCGGGCGCGCCCCAGGAGGGGCAGATCACGCTCGAAGATTTCGGCAAGGCGCGCGGCGCCACCCGCCGGGCCTTTTACGAGGAGCTCCTCGGCGCTCTCAACGAATGCTGGAGCGAGTTCGAGGCGCTCGACCGGGTCATGGACGAGAAGTTCGGCCGTCAGACACCGGGTCTGGGGGAGCTGAAAAAGGCGCTCGACCGGGTGCGGGACTGGGCCGACAAGACCACGAAGGAAAAGCGGCTCGAAGAGCCCGAGGGGGGC
>DATNMZ010000339.1:0-2963 GCA_035602095.1 Thermoanaerobaculia bacterium | reverse complement strand
CTCTACGTGACCTACCTCGGCCGGCCGAACCTGCTCTACCGCAACCGCGGCGACGGAACCTTCGAGGAGGTCGGCAGGAAGGCGGGCGTCGCGCTCTCGGATTACTCGACCTCCGCCGCAGCGCTCGATTACGACCGCGACGGGCTGCCGGACCTGTACGTCCTCGTGTACGGTCCCACCGACCGCGGACCGAACATCCACGCCAACAACGCGCCCCCGAACCATCTCTTCCACAACAACGGCGACGGCACGTTCACCGACGTCACCCGGGTCTCGCGCACCGGCGACACGGGATGGGGGCTCGCGCTCGAGTGCGCGGATCTGGACGGCGACGGCTGGCCGGACATCTACGTCGCCAACGATTTCGGAAACAACGCCTACCTCCACAACGAACGCAACGGGACGTTCCGGAATCTCTCGCGGCGCGCCGGCCTCCTCGACCCGGGCTTCGGAATGGGCGTCGCGATCGACGACACCGAGGGGAGGGGTGCCCTCGACGTCTACGTGTCGAACTACTCCTTCCCGATGAACTGGTTCTTGAGCGACTGGCGGTTCCCGATGCCGGGTTTTCCGTACTCCCTCGGGCGTCCCCTCGTCTGGCGGCGATTGAAGGCGCTGTCGCGGGGCTCTTCCCTCTTCCGGCCGCGCGGCGACGGCACGTTCGAGCGCGCCTCCGACGAGACCGGCGTCTGGGACACGTCGTGGTCCTGGGGCTGCGTGTTCGTGGACGCGGACCTGGACGGCCGCCCGGACCTCTTCGTCGTCAACGGGATGGTGACGGGAAAACAGCAGACGGAGCACGAGATCGATTTCTGGAACCTGATGAGCGCGGAATACAAGAAGTTCGAGAAGGGAATCGCGACCGCGGACTTCGGCGAGGATTCCCTGTGGGGCCACCCGCCCAAGCGCTTCTACAAGAATCTCGACGGCCGCCACTTTGCGGAGCTCGCGGCCGTCGCCGGCCTGGAATCCGACGCCAACCAGCGGGGACTCGTCGTGTTCGACGCGAACGGGGATGGCGCGCCCGATCTCTTCGCCACGGGCTTTCTCCAGCCCCCCTCGCTCTGGGTGAACAGGAACCCTTCGAAGGCGAAGTCGCTCGTCGTGACGCTTACCGGAGACCCGCGGGGGCCCGGCCCGTATCGATCGACCCGCGACGCGCTCGGGGCGGTGGTCACGGTCGAAGCGGAAGGGCGGATGCGCGCGCAGGTCCTGGCCGCGGGATCGTCGTATCTCTCCTCCAGCTCGAAGGCCCTCTTCTTCGGCTTCGGCGACGCTCCGAAGGCGGACCGGGTAACCGTCCGCTGGCCGTCCGGGAAAACGACCGTGCGGCGGGACGTCCCCGCGGGCCGCCTGGCGCTCGACGAGTCGAAGGTCAGGTGATAGGTGTTAGGTGTCTGGCTGATAGCTGATAGCTGATAACTGACAACTGACAACTGATAACTGATCTCGCGATAGCCTTGGGCCGCATGGGAACCGGAAAACGGGCGGCGATGGCGTGTGCGCTCGCTGTCGCGGCCGCCGGCCTCTCCTGCGGGCCGAAAACGGTGGTCGTGCGGGTGGCTCCGCCGACCCCAGCCGCGACCCCGGCTCCACCCCCGGCGACCCCCCTTCCGCCCGCCCGCCGCCCGACTTCCGCACCCTCTCTCGAGCCCAGAGCCACTCCGCCACCGGCAGCGACGGAGACCCCGGTTCCTCGCCCGAGCGCGAGTCCCAGTCCGCCTCCCGCGGTCGTTCCTACCCGGACCGCGCCTCCGGCCGCGGCGGCTCCGGCGACCCCGGTTCCGGCGACACCGACCTCACGCCCGACTGTCGCGCCGCCAACGGCGCGAGCCACGGTTGCCCCGCCGACGGCGCGCCCCACTGTCACCACGCCAACCGCGCGCCCGACAGTCCCCACGCCAACGCCGAGCCCGGCGCCGGCGACTCCGACGCGCCCCACCGCTGCCCCGCCAACGGCGACGGCGCGACCGGCACCGGCAGCGGCCACCGCGCGCCTGCCTCTCGATACGCCAACGCCCCGCCCGACGCGGGCCGCTACGGCGAGCCCCTCTCCCGCGCCGAGCGCAACGCGGGCCCCCTCCGCCGCCCCGGCGCCTGCGGCAGCGCCTCCGGAGGGCGCCTCGCCGGGGCCCTCTCCGACGTCGGCCCTCTCGCCGCTCTCCGGCGAGTGGGCGTTCCGCGCGCGTACGGGACAGCGTGAGATCGGCGGAAGCCTGCGTTTTGGGAGCGAAGGCGGCGTCCTCGCCGGCGTCTACGTCGCCCCCAACGGCCGGGCGACGCCGCTGATGAACCTCGTCTTTACCGGAGAGCTGATCTCCTTCGGAATCACGGGATCTCTCGGAACGTGGCAGCTTTCCGGCGTCGCGACGGGAGACCGGATGACCGGCAGCTTCGAAACGATCAGCGGTGTGGTCCCGTGGACCGCGGAGCGCGGGACCGCCCGTCCGTCGCCCACGCCTTCCGCTCCGGCGACGCCGGGCCCTGGCCGATAGGGCTCGCGGCGGCATCACAGGCCTCCGGCGCAGGTGCTATCTGTTGCACCTCGCTTGCGAGTCTTCCCCGCATTGTCCTAAGCGAAGCGCTCTCTCGGCCGCCTGTTCGCGGAGCGAACGCCGCGGCCGAAAGCCGGGAGCGCTCCCGGAGGAGACGCTCGAAATCGGCGCACACCCTGCCGGTGACTCGTCCGTTCTACTCTGCGCCGATTCCGCGGAGGCGACTGCCACCGCTCCCGTTTCCGCCCCGGCCGTCGGGCCGCGTCGACGCAGGGAGTGCGCACGGCGCCGGGCGGCTCGATAGACAATGAGCCTGTCGCTGCCCGGTTCGATGAATAACGCCGACAGCAGCTACAGCTAGCCCATCGGCAAGGCCGCCTGGCCCGCCTCTTCCTTCTCCTGGGCGTCGACGACCGCGATGGCGGCCATGTTGACGATGTCGGCGACCTCGACGCCCCGCTGGAGCAC
>DATNMZ010000338.1:0-13760 GCA_035602095.1 Thermoanaerobaculia bacterium | reverse complement strand
CTTCACGGCTCCCGTCTCTTCTCGACGTGAGGCGTGAAGCGTGAAGCGGACTGGAAGCCGTGAGGTGTGGGGGTGGGGCACCCGGGCGCCTCACGTCTAACGCTTCACGCCTCACGGCTCCGGCCTCGCGTTGCGCTCGCCCCGTCCCTCTGCTACATTCCGCATCCCCGAAACGAACTTCGCTTCGGGGCCGCTCTTTTTCAATCAGGGACGAAGGCCGGATTTCAAAGCCCCCGCGGGCTTCCGGCCCGTAGCCCCCCGGACGCGCTCGCGCGCTCCGGGACCCGGAACAGGCTCGTAGCTCAGGGGGAGAGCACTACCTTGACACGGTAGGGGTCAGCGGTTCAAATCCGCTCGAGCCTACCAACTTCGCTCCCGAAGGCGCTTAGCTCAGCTGGGAGAGCGCTACCTTCACACGGTAGAGGTCAACGGTTCGATCCCGTTAGCGCCTACCAACTCTGGTATCGCCGGACGAGGAACAGCCGGGAGGACGAGATCGAACGCGGGGCAGCCCGCGTTTTTGCTTTTTCTGGAGGATGGACGGGACTCATGGAAGCTCGAGCCGACACGGTGACGATCACGCTCCCCGACGGGACCAAGAAGTCGGTCCCGCGGGGAACGACCGTGCGGGAGGTCGCGCAGGGAATCGGTCCGCGGCTGGCCAGGGACGCCTGGGCCGGCAAGGTGAACGGCAAGGTCGTGGATCTCGTCTCGCCGATCGAATCGGACGCCTCGATCGAGATTCTGACCGCGAAGTCGCCCGACGCCGTGCCTATCTACCGGCATTCGACGGCGCATCTGACGGCGCAGGCCGTCAAACGCCTCTTCCCGGACGTGCAGATCGGGATCGGGCCGCCGATCGAGAACGGCTACTACTACGACTTCAACCCGGCCCGCCCCTTCACGCCCGAGGACCTCGCGGCGATCGAAGCGGAGATGCGCAGGATCATCGCGGAGGACCTCCCGATCGAGCGGATGGACATGCCGCTCGAGGAGGCGATCTCGATCTTCGAGAAGCAGGGAGATGCCCTCAAGGTCGAGATCGCGCGCGGAATCCCGGAGGGGGAGCGCGTCTCCTGCTACCGGCAGGGGGAGTTCGTCGACCTGTGCCGCGGGCCTCACGTTGCCTCGACGGGCAAGCTCGGGGTCTTCAAGCTGACGCACTCCGCGGGGGCGTACTGGAAGGGCGACGAGCGCAACCCGATGCTCCAGCGCATCTACGGGGCCTCCTTCCTCACTCAGAAGGAGCTCGACGCGTACCTGGAACGGCTCGAGCAGGCGAAGGAGCGCGACCACCGCAAGCTCGGAAGGGAGCTCGACCTCTACTCGTTCCATCCTCTGGCGCCGGCCTCCCCGTTCTTTCACCCGAGGGGGGCGGCGGTCTACACGGCGCTTCTCGACTATCTTCGAGCGGAATACCGCAAGCGAGGGTACGACGAGGTCGTGACGCCGCAGATCTTCGACGCGGAGCTCTTCCGGATCTCCGGCCACTACGACAATTACAAAGAAAACATGTACTTCACGGAGATCGACGAGAGGGAGTTCGGCGTCAAACCGATGAACTGCCCCGGCCACCATCTCCTCTTCAAGGAACGACTCTGGTCGTATCGGGAGCTGCCGGTTCGATTCGCGGACTTCGGACGGCTTCACCGGTACGAGCGGTCCGGCGTGACGGCGGGGCTCACGCGGGTCCGGACTTTCTCGCAGGACGACGCCCACATCTACGCGCCTCTCGAGCTGGTCGAAGAGGAGATCCTCCGGTTCATGGAGTTCCTGGACGACGTCTACTCGGCCTTCGGTTTCCACGAGGTCGAGATCTCGTTCGGCACGCGCCCGCCCAAGCGGATCGGGTCGGAGGAGAACTGGGACGACGCGGAAAGGTCGCTCGAGGGGGCGCTCAAGAAAACGGGCCGCCCGTACGTCGTGACGCCGCAGGACGGCAACTTCTACGGGCCGAAGATCGACTTCCGGGTGAAGGACGCGATCGGCCGGCCCTGGCAGCTCGGCACGATCCAGTGCGATTTCATGCAGCCCGAACGCTTCGACCTGACGTACATCGGGGAGGACGGGAAGCCGCACCGCCCCGTTCTGCTGCACCGCGCGATCCTGGGATCCGTGGAGAGGTTTCTCGGGATCTTGATCGAGCACACCGCCGGCAACTTCCCATTCTGGATTGCGCCGGTGCAGGCGGTCGTGTTGCCGGTCTCGGAAAAGTTCACGGACCGGTCGCGCCAGGTGGTGAAGGATCTCAAGGCGCGAGGTCTTCGGGTGGAAGCCGACGACCGCAACGAAAAGCTCGGCGCACGCATCCGAAAGGCGGAGATGCAGAAGATCCCCTGCATGCTGGTAGTGGGCGAGAAGGAAGCGGCTGGAGGAACGGTCTCCGTGCGCCTCCGCCACGGGGGAGATGCGGGAACGATGTCTCTCGACGAGTTTTCCAGGGTCGCGCAAAACGCCATTGCGGAGAAACGGAACGAGTTGAGTCCTGTCGCGGAGGTGAAAGATCGATAAGAAAAGCATCCGAGTCAACGAGCAGATCCGGTGGAAGGAAGTCCGCTTGATCGGCGAGGCGGGGGAGCCTCTCGGCGTGGTCCCGATGGCGGAGGCGCTCCAGAAGGCGAAGGATGCGACCCTCGACCTGGTCGAGATCGCCCCCACGGCCGTGCCGCCGGTCTGCCGGATCATGAATTTTGGAAAGTTCATCTACCAGCAGAAGAAGAAGCAGCAGGACTCGAAGAAGAAGCAGAAAACCACGCAGGTCAAAGAAGTGAAATTCCGCCCGAACATCGACGACCACGACTACGACTTCAAGATCAAGAACATCCTGAAGTTCCTGGCGCACGGGGACAAGGTCAAGGCGACGGTGCAGTTCCGCGGCCGCGAAATGGCGCGCCGCGAGAATGGCCAGAAGGTGCTCGACCGCCTGCTGGTCGACCTCGCGGGCAAGGCGGCGGCCGAGTCGCGGTCGGAAATGCTCGGAAATCGTCTCTACCAGATTCTCGCCCCGGTCAAGGCCCACGAGAAGGCGGCCGCCAAGGCGGAGGCTTCCACCGCCAAGGCGTGAACCCGTAAAGCAATGTCCGCGCGCAAGCCCGGGGGAATGGATACCAGGAGAACCAGATGCCGAAATTAAAGACGCACCGCGGCGCCGCGAAGCGGTTCCGTAAGACCGCTTCCGGAAAGTTCAAGCGGTCCAAGGCGATGAAGAGCCACATCCTGACGAAGAAGGCCCCCGGCCGCAAGCGCGGGCTGGCCCAGTCGACGCTCGTGTCCAAGGCGGACCAGAAGCGCGTCGCGGAAATGCTGCCGAACGCCTGAGAAAAGCGACGTGAGGCGTGAGACGTGAAGCGTCAGGCGGGCGAGAGTCGGCCCGTGCGCCTTACGTCTAACGCCTGACGCCTGACGGCCAAAGGAGATTTGAAATGCCGCGCGTCAAACGAGGAAACAAGAGAAAGAACCGGCGGGCGAAGACCCTCGCCCTCGCGAAGGGCTACTACGGCACGAAATCGAAGTCGTACCGCATGGCCAAGCTCCAGGTGGAGAAGTCGCTCGTTTACGCCTACCGCGACCGGAAGGCGAAGAAGCGGGACTTCCGGGGGTTGTGGATCGTCCGGATCAACGCGGCGGCGCGGGAGAACGAGATCTCCTACAGCCGTCTGATGGATGGTCTCAAGAAGGCCGGCAACGACATCAACCGGAAGATGCTCGCCGATCTCGCCGTCACCGATCCCGGCGCGTTCACGCAGCTCGTCGGAGTCGCGAAGCAGGCGTTGAAGAGCGCGTGAGGATCGGGAGCAGGGGAGAGGGGAGACGGGAGACGCTCGACGGTAGACGGAATGTCCGATAAACAGGATCCCGGGGATTCCCCCCCCGTATCCCCTTTACCGTCTGCCGGTCCGAGCGATCCGGTCGCGAGCGTTCTCGAGCGCTTGCGCGCGGCAATCGCCGGCGGTGTGACCTCGAGAGCCGAGTTCGAGCGCCTGAAGGGGCAGTTTCTCGGCCGCGAGAAGGGACTCGTTCCGGCGCTCTTCGCCGGAGTCCGCGATCTTCCGCCGGCGGAGCGGGCCGGTTTCGGCGCGCGGGCGAACGCCGCGAAGCGGGAGATCGAGGAAACGATCGGACGCCTCTCTCAGGAGATCTCGCGGCGGGAGTCGGAGACTCGCGAGCGCGCCGCCGCGGTCGACGTCACGCTGCCGGGCCGCCGCCCCCGCACCGGCGCCCACCACCCGCTCACGATCGTCCGCCGCCGCATCGAGGAGATCTTTCTCCGGATGGGCTACTCGAT
Organism: Thermoanaerobaculia bacterium; assembly: GCA_035602095.1. Taxonomy (GTDB): domain Bacteria; phylum Acidobacteriota; class Thermoanaerobaculia; order UBA5066; family Gp7-AA6; genus JALYUA01. The sequence goes on along the minus strand of DATNMZ010000338.1, from coordinate 9,475 downwards.
CGCCGACGGCCCGGAGCTCGAGAACGACTTCTACAATTTCGAGGCCTTGAACTTCCCGCCCGAGCACCCCGCGCGGGACGCCCAGGACACATTCTTCGTGGAGCGGCCAGCGAAATCTCCCCTCCTCCTGCGGACCCACACGTCGCCCGTCCAGGTGCGGGAGATGCGCCTTCGCGGCGCGCCTCTCCGGATGATCATGCCGGGGCGGGTCTACCGGAAGGACGAAGTGGACGCGACACATTCGCCGATCTTTCACCAGGTCGAAGCGCTCGTCGTCGACCGCGGGATTTCGATGGCGGACTTGAAGGGCACCGTCGAAACTTTCCTGTCGGAGCTCTTCGGTCCGGGAACCCGAGCACGCTTCATCCCCACGTTTTTTCCCTTCGTCGAACCCGGCGCGGACATCCACATGAGCTGCATCTTCTGCAAAGGCGCGGGCTGCGCCAAGTGCAAGGGCTCGGGTTGGATCGAGATCATGGGGGCCGGCTGCGTCCACCCGAGCGTGCTCGCCGGGTCGGGAATCGATCCCGAGACGTACACGGGATTCGCTTTCGGCGGCGGCATCGATCGGTTGGCCCTCCTGCTCTACGGATTTCCCGACCTGCGGCTTCTCTTCGAAGGCGACGAACGGTTCCTCGCGCAATACTCCGGCAAGCTCCTCGGAGACCCTTCGTGAAGTTCGCGCTCGAGTGGATCGACGAATTCCTCGCGAGCCCGCCGCCGGCAGACCGCGCCCGTGCGCTCTTGGACCAGGCGGGCCTTCCCGTCGAGTCCGTCGAAGACGGCGCCGCACGCGGGGGCCCGGTCTTCGACGTCGAGATCACGCCGAACCGGCCGGACGCGATGAGCCATCGCGGACTGGCGAAGGAGATCGCCGCGATGTCCGGCACCGGCCTCGCGGCCGGCGGCGATGTCCCCGCTGCGCCCGGCGCCGGCGCCGGCGGTGGAGAGCCGGTCGAGTCTTCCGCCTCCGTCACGATCGAGGTGCCTCGCCTCTGCCGCCGGTTCGGGGCGCTGCTGCTGCGCGGGATCTCCGACGCTCCGGCCTCCGAACGGGTGCGCGCGCGGCTCGCCGCCATCGGCGCGAAATCGATCAACGCCGCAGTCGACGCCACGAACTACGCGCTCTGGGGGATCGGGCAGCCGCTTCACGCCTTCGACTTCGACAAGCTCCCCGGCGGAGTCGTCGTCGTCCGCAAGGCGCGCCGCGGCGAAAAGCTCGTGACGCTCGACGGCGTCGAGCGCCGGCTCGAGCCCTCGGACGTCGTCGTCGCCGACGCCCATCGCCCCATCTCGCTCGCCGGCATCATGGGCGGCCTCGAGACCGCCGTCACGGAAAAGACCCGGCATGTTCTCCTCGAGGCGGCCTGGTGGGATCCGGTCGCGATCCGCCGGACGGCGAGGCGGCTCGCGATGCACACGGACGCGTCCCACCGCTTCGAGAGAGGAGCGGACATTGCCGCGATCCCCGAGGCTCTCTCCCTCGCCGCCAACCGGATTCTCGAATCGGCGGGAGGCGCGCTCGCGCGCGGTCTTCTGGACGTCCGTGGCACGCCCGTCAAGGCCCGCCGCGCCGTGCTGCGGCTCGACCGGCTCCGGATTCTTTCGGGCGACGCGGCCTTGACGATCGAGTTCGCCCGCGATGCTCTCGCCCGCCTCGGATTCCAGCCGAAGGTCCGCGGCCGGCGGATATCCGTCGAGATCCCTTCCGCGCGTCTGGATGTCTCGATCGAGGACGATCTGGTCGAAGAGGTCCTCCGCGTGTACGGCTACGACCGGCTGCCGTCGCGCCTGCCCCCGGCCACGGTCCCCGGGCGGCATCTCGAGCCGCGGCGGATCGTGGAGGAGAGCCTCTCCGACGGGGCCGTCGCCGCGGGTTTGTACGAGACCATCGGCTATCCGTTCGTGGACCGCGCCGTAAGCGAAAGGCCTTTCGCCCTCTGGCTCGAGGCAGCCGGCATGGGTGAGCCGCTGACGCTCGCCAACCCGCTCGACGAGAACCGCGCCGCTCTGAGGGCGACCCTCTTGCCGGGCCTTCTCGACGCGCTGTCCGCCAACGCGCGTCATGGCCGCCCGGACGCGGCCCTCTTCGAGGTGGGGCGGGCCTTCGGCCGGAAAGACGGCGATCCGGAAGACCCGCCCTCGCTCGAATCCCGGCGTTTCGCCTTCGCCCTGACCGGCGCCGCCCGGACGCACTGGAGCGCACAGCCCTCGGGGCGCTCGTTCGATTTCTACGACGCGAAAGGCCTGATCGAGCGGGTGCTCGAGCCGTGGATCGCTCCGGAAGACCTCGTCTGGAAGCCCGCCGAGATGGAGGGGTTCGCCCGGGGAGCGGCGGCATGGGTGGAGACGGCCGTCGGAGTGCTCGGAGTCGTCGGGCTCGTCTCGGCGACGGAGCGCGAGAAGCGCTCGCTTCCCGAGGCGGCATTCGTCGGAGAGCTGCTCGTCGATCGGATCCCGACGCTCCCCCGGCAAGCCCGGTTCGCGCCGTATTCTTCCTTCCCACCGATCGACGCCGATCTTTCTTTCTCGCACCCGCGAGAGCTTTCCTGGGAGGAGCTCGCCGCGTTTCTTTCCGGGCGCGACCTCTCGGCGCTCGAGTCTTTCCGGGTGGCGGACCGGTACGAGGGACCGGGCGTCCCGGCGGGACGCACGAAGACGACGGTCCGGCTCACCTTCCGGTCCAAAGAACGGACTCTGTCCCAGGAAGAGGTGAACCGCGAAACGGACCGCCTCGCGGCGGCCCTGCGCGAACAGTTCGGAGTGGTTTTTTAGCGCCGGCGGAAGGAAGGCAGGAAAGATGATGGACAACGCGAAAATCTTCGACGCGCTCGAGCGGAAGATCGAAAAGCTGCTCGGAAGGCTTCAGAGCCTCGCCCAGGAGAATGAGAGATTGAAGGCCGACCTCGCCTCGGCGCGGAAGGCGGAGAAAGATTCGGCCGATTCCCGGGGAGCCGTGGAGCGGCTCGAGAAGGACCAGCAGGCCGTTCGAGAGCGGCTGGAGAAGCTGATTCAATCCCTGGAAGCGGCCGAGGGGAAGTAGCTATCAGCTATCAGCTGTCAGCTATCAGCTTTCCGCTCCAGATCTCCGATCGCAGCGCGCCCGTCTGGCCGAGTTTCCTCCTGGCCGAACGCGGATACCTGAGCGGATGCCAAACCGTTGACGCCGCTGGAGGAGAGGGACTAGACTGCGGGCCACGAAAGGAGTCTGCCTCCATTGAACAGACGGGGCAGCGTGACTCAGGTTGAGATCTTCGGGCAGACCTACAACGTCCGCGCCGAGGGGGACAGCGCCTACATTCACGATCTCGCCCGATTCGTCGATTCCCGAATGAAGGAAGTGGCGGAGAAGACGGCGACTGTCGACACGACAAAAATTGCCATTCTGGCCGCCTTGAACATCTCGGACGATCTTTATCAGCGGGAGAAAACGCGGAAGGGCGCGCCGACCGACGCCGTGGCTCGGGCGGAGCGCCTGCTGGAGAAACTGGACGCCGCTCTGGGCAGCTGAAGCGAGGCATTGGCGCCCCGACAGCCTCGGGGACACGAAATGAATACGAGCGGTCGAATTGAAGGTCGTGGACACCCGGCGTGGCAACGTCGCCCGGGAATTGACTTCCGGACCGTCGTTTAGCGATTAGCAATTATTAGCGTGTAGCCGGCTCGACTTCGGCGCCCCGGGAAAGGGGAGCCGACATGGAATCAAGCTTCGCGATCGCGATCGCGATCGGTCTCGCCGTCGCGGGCGGGATCGGCGGGTTCGCGTACGTGACCCTCAAGAAGAAGTTCGCCGTCCGCCAGAGCGCGGCGAAGCTCGAGGCCGAGCGCGTACTCTCGGACGCCCGGAAGGCCGCCGATGCCAGGCTGCGCGAGGCTTCCATCGAAGCGAAGGAGAGCGTCCTCGCCGCCCGCGCCGAGTTCGACAAGACGGTCCAGGCGCGCCGCCAGGAAATCCAGGCGCTCGAGAAGCGCGTCGTCGCCAAGGAGGAGAACCTCGACCGGAAGCTGACGGCTCAGGAAAGACGTGAAGAGGAATACGCCCGAAAGGAGAAGGCCGTCGCCGAAAGCCAGCACAAAGTGGACGAGGCCCGGGCGGAAGCGGATCGGTTGATCGACGAGCAGAAGAAGCGGCTGGAACAGATCTCCGGCTTGACCGCCGTCGATGCCAAGAGTCAACTGATCCGATCGATCGAGAACGAGGCCCGCGTCGAGGCGTCCGGATTGATGCGCCGGATCGAGGAGGAGGCGATCGAGCAGTCCACGCAGAAGGCGCGCCACGTCATCGGAATGGCCATTCAGCGGTTGGCGTCGGACACGGTCGTCGAGGCGACCGTCTCCGTGGTCGAGCTGCCTTCCGACGACCTGAAGGGCCGCATCATCGGCCGCGAGGGTCGCAACATCCGGGCGCTCGAGGCGGCGACGGGCGTCGACCTGATCATCGACGACACGCCGGAGGCCATCGTCATCAGCGCCTTCGAGCCGCTGCGGAGAGAAGTCGCCCGGCTCGCCCTCGAAAAGCTGATCGTGGACGGGCGAATCCATCCCGCACGGATCGAGGAGGTCGTCGAGAAGGTCCGCTCCGAGCTCTGGGAGAAGATCCGCCAGGAAGGGGAGGCGACGGCGCTCGAATTCGGGATCCCGGACCTCCACCCGGAGCTGATCAAGCTTCTCGGACGGCTCAAGTACCGGACTTCCTACGGTCAGAACGTGCTCCAGCACTCGAAGGAGGTCGCCTGGCTCGCCACGAACATGACGGCGGAGCTCGGCGGCGACGTCGAGGTCGCCAAGCGCGCCGGCCTCCTCCACGACATCGGCAAGGCGATCGATCGCGAGATGGACGGGACGCATCTCGAGCTCGGCCGCGAAGTCCTGAAGAAATTCGGCGAGAGCAACGCCGTGATCCACGGCATGGAGTGCCATCACGGAGACTACGAGCCGCGTTCGCTGGAAGCCGTGCTCGTCAACGGAGCGGACGCGCTCTCGGCCGCCCGGCCCGGCGCCCGCCGGGAGATCCTGGAGACCTACGTCAAGAGGCTCGAGAAGCTCGAGCACATCGCCGATGGATTCAAGGGAGTCCAGAAGGCGTTCGCCGTCCAGGCGGGCCGGGAGCTCCGGATCGTCGTCGAGGCGACTCGCGTAACGGATGACGAGGCGCTCTGGCTCTCCCGCGACGTTGCGAAGAAGATCGAAGCGGAGCTGCAGTACCCAGGACAGATCAAAGTGACCGTGATTCGGGAGACGCGGTCGGTGGAGTACGCAAGGTAGGTGGTAGGTGGCCCCCGAACCGAAAACTGACGACTGACAACTGACAACTACTCCATGAATATCCTCTTCGTCGGAGACGTCGTCGGCGCTCCCGGCAGGCGCGCCTTGGGCGACGCGCTCACGGGCGTGATCGACCGGCACCGGATCGATTTCACGATCGTGAACATCGAGAACGCCGCGGGAGGGTTCGGCCTGACGGTCGAGCTCTTCGATGACCTTTCGCGGATGCCGATCGACGTCTTCTCCTCCGGCAATCACATCTGGGACAAGCGCGAGATCTACGACACGTTGAATTCGTCCGAGCGGCTCCTGCGCCCGGCGAATTACCCGCCGGGAAATCCCGGGCGGGGATCCACGGTCCAGACGACCGCCGCCGGGGTGCCGGTCGGAGTGCTCAACCTGCAGGGCCAGGTGTTCATGCCGGTCAACGCCGACTCTCCCTTCCGGGTCGCCGACGAGGAGCTCGCGAAGATGGACGCGAAGATCGTCTTCGTCGATTTCCACGCGGAGGCAACTTCGGAAAAGATGGCCATCGGCTGGTACCTCGACGGTCGCGTTTCCGCGGTCGTCGGGACCCACACGCACGTCGCCACGGCCGACGAGACGATCCGTCCCGGGGGGACCGCGTATCTCTCCGACGTGGGCATGACCGGGGCCTACGACGGCATCATCGGGTTCTCGAAGGATCGGATCATCGAGAAGTTTCTCTCGCAGACGCCGCGCTCGTTCGAGACGGCGAAGAAGGACATCCGGCTCTCGGGCGTGGTCATCGCGGTGAACGAGGAGACGGGAAGAGCGACGGCGATCGAGCGGGTCCAGGTCCGGGTCGATTGACCCTCGCGCCGGGACGGCTCGAGCTTCCCATGGCCATGCCCCGCCAGACGCTGACCGCGATCGTTCCGACGCTCGACGAAGAAGGCAACATCGCGGAATGCCTCGAGGCTCTCGCGTTCGCGGACGAGATCCTCGTGGTCGACTCCGGCTCGACGGATCGAACGCGGGAGATCGCCGCCGCCGTCCCGCGCACCCGCGTGCTGCGGCACGAATATTTCGGCAACGGTCCACAGTGCAACTGGGCGATGGATCAGGCGACTCACCCGTGGATTCTGATCGTGGACGCCGACGAGCGCGTCCCCGCCGCCCTCGCCGCGGAGATCGAGTCCCTCCTCGCCGCGGGACCGCCGGCGAACCACTACTTCCTGCGGCGGGAGAACGTATTTCTCGACCGCGTCATCCGTCATTCCGGCTGGGGCTCCGACCGCCTCGTGCGGCTCGTCCGCCGGGGTTATGCGCGATACCCGGACCGCCGGGTGCACGCGGACATGGAGACGGAAGGCCCGACCCCCGCGCTCTCGACGCCCCTCCTGCACTACACGTTTCCGTCGATGCGCGCGTATCTGCAGAAGCTCCACCGTTACGCGCTCTGGGGAGCCGCGGACCTGTACCGGTCGGGGCGGCGCGGGAGCCTCGTGGCCGTCGCCCTGCGGCCCGCCTGGCGCTTCCTCCGGACGTACGTTTTTCAGCGCGGCTTCTTGGACGGCGGCCGGGGCCTCGTTCTCTGCGGCCTGCAGGCCTACGGAACATTTCTCAAGTGGGCGCGGCTGTGGGAGTGGCGCCGTTTCGAAAAGCTGGGATGGGAAGTCGATCTGCCGCCCGCGCCCGTCCCGGTCGAAACCGCGGTGCGGGCTTCGGAAATCGAGTCCCGATGAGATTCTTTCGTCGGGGTATCATCCGCCGCATGTTGAATGCTGGCGATCGGGCGCCCGGCTTTTCCGTGAAGGACCACACGGGGACGACGCGTCGCCTGTCCGACTACCGCGGCAAGAATGTCGTGCTCTGGTTCTACCCGAAGGCGGACACTCCCGGTTGAACGAAGGAAGGGAGCGGGTTCCGCGACCTTTACGGCGAGTTCCAGAAGAAAAACGCGGAGGTGCTCGGCGTGTCCTTCGACAGCGTCGCCGACAATGCCGCATTCGCGAAGAAATTCAGCTTCCCATTTCCTCTGCTCTGCGACGAGACGAGAGAGATCGGTCTGGCCTACGGCGCTTGCGACTCCCCGGACGCGGGCACCGCGAAGCGCATCAGCTACGTCATCGGACCGGACGGCAGGATCCTTCAGGCCTACCCGAAGGTGACGCCCGCGACCCACCCGCAGGAAACGCTCGACGCTCTCGCCGCCTCCTGAGGCGGCCACCGCACTCTAGCAGGCTGCTGAAAAATTGATGCGGGCGTCGTGTCCGGCCTTTTGCAGTCCGTCATGCGAGACGGCTCCCGTCGGAGGAGACTCCGGTCCTTGAAAGGGCGCGCGAGCAAAAGGCCGTCCACCAGGAGGTTGCGGCGGCGCGGGGCCGTCTGCGGCGTTGCCGCTCTCGGACGTGTCGACGGCATCGCCTGCGGTCGCGTCGCCTTGCAGCCGACCCCGCGGCGCTCGCAACGCCGCCTCACACCCTTTTTCAGCAGCCTGCTAGCGCGCTGAGGCAGACGCCGTGCTCCACGTCCTCCTCGGGGCCTGCGCGCTCTATGGCGCATTCTGCCTGGTCCTGTTCGGCGTGAACTACCTGACGATCCCGCGCCTGTCCCGCGAGCGGGCGGCGGGCCCGGGCGCTCCGCTGCTTTCGATCGTCGTTCCGGCGCGCAACGAAGAGCGCGCGATCGGACGCGGCGTTTCATCGCTGCTCGCGCAGACGTATCCGCGGCTCGAGGTCATCGTCGTCGACGATCGTTCCACGGACCGGACGGGCGAAATCCTCCGGGGTCTGCCCTCCGACGCGCGCCTGCGAATCGTCGTCGGCGAGGATCCCCCGGCCGGATGGCTCGGCAAGCCGCATGCTCTCTTTCAGGGGGCGGCGGTCGCGCGGGGGGAGCTCCTTCTCTTCGTCGACGCGGACGTCCGGTACCACCCGGAGGCGGCGTCGCAGGCGGTCGGATTTCTCGAGCGCCGCCGCGCCGACTTCGTAGGACTGCTGCCGAAGCTCGAGGCGGAGACCTTCTGGGAAGAGGTCTTGATGCCGAACCTCCTCTGCGCGGTCTACTTCGGGCCGGGATTCCTCGCAAACTTCGACAGGCCGCGGTCGATCGCCGGTGGCAGCGGGGCCGGCAACCTCGTGCGCCGGTCCGTCTACGACGCGATCGGAGGACACGCGTCGCTGCGAGCTTCCGTCATCGACGACCTCCATCTCGCGGTGGCGGCGAAGCGGGCGGGCTTCCGCGCGCGAGTCGTCTCGGCGCAGGATCGCGTGGCTGTGCGGATGTACAATGGCTTTCGCGAAGTCTGGGACGGTTTCACGAAGAACGTAGCGTTTTCCGTCTCGGGCGTCCTCGGGATCGCGGTCCTTCTCCTTCTGCTCCTCTCGACCGGCGCCGCGCTCCTGCCACTCGCCGTTCTCGTCGCCGCCCTGTTCGGGGCGCCGATCCCTTCGACGGACGTCGTCCTCGCCGTGGCCGCGATCGCCTATGTCGTGCTGGCCCGCACCCTCCTCGCCCTGTCGCAGGGCAGCTCGGTCTGGCCGGCCGTCACGCATCCGCTGATGGCCGCGGTGTGGGCCGCTCTCCTCGCGCGCTCCCTCTACCAGCGATACGTGCGGCGGTCGATCGTGTGGAGGGGCCGCGCGTTCGACGCGCGGAAGGCCGGGTTCTAGCACGTCGCTGCGCGCTGCGCGGCGGATCTGGCTTCGCCACCGGCGCGCGGCTCGGCCGGATGCGGCCTCGACCGCGCGCCTGATCCGTCGCTCCGCGCTCCGCTCCCGCACCGCAAGGCTCCTCCCTCCCTTCGGTCGGGAGACTCCTCGCGGTGCGAGCGGATGGAACTGCGTGGCGGAATATTGGCGTCGTGTCCGGTGCCGTAGGGGAGGGGCTTGTCCCCTCCCGCCCCCTGCCGTCGCTGCGCGCGGTGCGAGCAGAGGAACTGCCCGGCGGGAAAGCGGCGTTGCGACTGCAGTCCCTGGCCTACAATTCCCTCACGATCTGGAAAGGCCCGGAAAAAAATTGAGGGCGATCAAACGAGATCGGCTCGCGTTTCTCCCGCAGATCTGCGTTCTCGCTGCCGTTTACGTGATCCTCGCCCGGATCGGGCTCGGAATCCACGCCATCAGTGCGTTCGCGACGCTCGTCTGGGCTCCGACGGGTGTCTCCCTCGCGGCGCTTCTGTTGCTGGGCAACCGATGCTGGCCGGGCATCGCGGTGGGAGCGTTGCTCGCCAATTATTTGACCG
>DATNMZ010000337.1:0-6561 GCA_035602095.1 Thermoanaerobaculia bacterium | reverse complement strand
CACGTACCGCGTGAGGATTTCTCCTCCGATCACCAGAACGTTTTCGGCCTTGTTCGACTGGATCAGGCCGTCGGCGAGGTGCAGGCTGTAGAGAAAACCGACGCAGGCCGCGGAGATGTCGGAGGCCGCCGCGCGCAGGGCGCCCAGGTTGCGCTGGACGAGACAGGAGGTGGCGGGAAAGAGCATGTCGGAGGAAATCGTCCCGACCAGGATCATGTCGAGATCCTCGGCCTTGACTTTCGAGCGCTTCAGCGCCTCCGCGGCGGCCTGGGTGCAGAGGTCCGAGAATTTTTCCCCGTCCGAGACCACGTGGCGCTCCCGAATTCCGGTGCGCTCCCGGATCCACTGGTCGGACGTGTCCACCAGCTTCTCCAGGTCGGCGTTGGTCAGGAGCTTCTTCGGAACGGCGGCGCCGGTCCCAACGATTTTCGCGCGGTTCATCGCATCGCCCCGGGAGTCTGTGCCGGCCGCCGTCCGGCCCGGGCTATGCCTGCGCCCGGGCGTCGCGCGAGTGCAGCTCGGCGATCGATGACTGGATCTTCTCGGCCAACCTCTGGCGGGCGAACTCCGCCGCGAGACGGATCGCGTTCTTGACGGCCTTCGCGCTCGAACGTCCGTGGCAGATGATCACGCATCCTTTGACTCCCAGAAGGGGCGCCCCGCCGTACTCGGAGTAGTCGAGGCGCGTCTTGAAGCTTCGGAACGCCGAGCGCGACAGCAGAAACCCCACCGAAGCCTGGAGCGTTTTCTTGATCTCTTCGCGCAGGAGCTGCTCCACCATCTCCGAGAGCGACTCGGAGACCTTCAGGATCACATTGCCGGTAAACCCATCGGTGACGATGACGTCCACCGTTCCGTTGAAGACGTCCCGACCTTCGACGTTGCCGATGAAGTTCAAGCCCAGCTCCTTGAGCCCCTTGAATGCTTCCTTGGTCCGGTCCGTTCCCTTCGAGTCCTCTTCGCCGATCGACATGAGCCCGATCGACGGGGTGGGTTTGCCGAAGGCGAGCTGGGCGTAGATCGAGCCCATGATCGCGAATTCCTTGAAGTGTTGCGTCTTCGCTTCCGGGTTCGCGCCGACATCCAGGAGGAGGCAGTGCCCCTGCAGATTCGGGAGCACCGCCGCCAGCGCCGGCCGATCCACGCCGTCGATCGTTCCGACGACCATCTTCGCGGAGACCATCGCCGCGCCCGTGTGGCCGGCCGACACGAGCCCCGCCGCCCTTCCATCGCGCACGCAGTTGGCCGCGACTCGGATCGACGAGTTCCGCTTTTTTCGGATGGCCGCGGTCGCGGGATCGTCCATCTCGACGACCTCCGTGGCCTCGACGATCTCGATCTGCCGCCGCGCCTCGCCCGCGGTCGCGAGAAAAGGCTCGATTTCCGCGGGCTTCCCCACGAGGAGAGACGAAATCGAAAACTCGCGCGCCGCGGCGATCGCGCCGTCGACGTTGACCTGCGGGGCGTGATCGCCGCCCATCGCGTCCACCGCGATGCGCATTGCTAGGGAGCGAGCCTCGAATGGAGCACGGTGGCGGGATTATACCGACGTGGATGAAGACGTGAGACGTGAGACGTAAGGCGTGAAGCGTGTGACTCGAAGCGGGCCAGCTCCTCGGCTCAGGGCGCCTCACGCCTCACGCCTTACGCCTTACGCCTTACGCCCCTCAGGCGTTAATCGTCTGCTTGCCCTTGTAGTGGCCGCAGTGCGGGCAGACCCGGTGCGGCTGCTTCTTCTCCCGGCAGTTCGGGCACTCCGAAAGCGCCGGCGGCGTCAGCGCATCGTGCGCCCGGCGTCTGTCCCGGCGGGCTTTGCTGTGGCGGCGCTTTGGATTGGGCATCGTGGACCTACGCTTTCTTCAATTTCCGAAGCGCTTCCCAGCGCGGATCGATGACGTTGGACCGGCAGGGGCAGCTTGCCTCATTCAAGTCCTGTCCGCAATGCGGACAGAGCCCCCGGCAGTCCTCGCGGCACAGAGGCTTCATCGGCACGGCCATCTGGATGCGCTCCTCGACGATCGGAGCGACCGGCACGTCCGGCTCCTCGAAGAAGTAGACGTCGAGCTCCTCGCGCTCGAGCTCCCGCTCCGCCTCGCCGACCGTCTGCCGCCTGTAGAGGACCAGCGAGAACTCTTCGTCCGACCGGAAGGGGTAGGAGGCGAGGCAGCGGCTGCACTCGAGCCTCCCGCCCCAGGAGAGATCACCGTGGAGCGCGAACCCGGACTCGATGGGAGACACCTCTCCGGCAAAACGGACAGGCGAGATCTCGACGAGCGGCTCCCGGTCGAGCGCTTCCAAGGGGAAGCGGAGCTGGAACTCGAAAGCGAGGGGCTCCGACCGCGCCGCTTCGAGAGAGATTGTGTTCGGATCTTTCATGGAAACCTGCGACTCGCCTCCGTTGAGAGCCGGCGATTCTAGCAATTGCCGTTTCTCGCGTCAAAACTGCTGATACGTTCTTTTCCGTGCGAATCGCGATCGACGCCCGGGCGCTCTTGCCGCAGGCGACCGGAATCGGCACCTACACTCACGGGATCGCCACGGCCCTAGCGGCGCGGGAAGGCGTCCGGGTCGGCCTCTTCTCGCCCCGGCGGCTTCCCGACGGCCGCGAGCAAGGCCCCTGGACGGTCCACGCGGACTCTCACCCCTTCGGGATGCTCTGGGCGCAGACGACTCTTCCCGCGAGGGTCCGCCGCTGGAAGGCCGACGTCCTTCTCTCCGCTCTGACGATCGGCCCGTTCGCCTCCGCCGCTCCCCCCTTCGTCTCGGTCGTCCACGACTTGACTCCCTGGACGAACCCGGAGTGGCATGCGCGAAGGACGCTCGTCGGTTTCGTCCCCCTCTGGGAGCGCACGGTCGAGCGGGCCACCCTCTTTCTCTGCGTTTCCAACGCCACCGCGAGCGAGCTCGTCGCGGCCTATCCCGAGACCGCCTCCCGGATCCGGATCGCGCGCAACGGCGTGGACCCCGGGCTCTCCCCCGGAGCCGGTCCGAACGGACCCGAAGCGGAACGGACCCGGCAGAAGTACGCCGGCGGAGAGCGGTTCGTCCTCTACCTGGGCACGCTCGAGCCCCGGAAGAACGTGGAAGGCCTCGTGCTCGCCTGCGAGCGCCTCTGGGGGAGCCGCCGGTCGCGGCCGCACCTCCTCCTGGCGGGCGGAGTCGGCTGGAAATCCGCGCCTCTCCTGCGCCGGATCGCGCGCTCGCCCTTCCGCGACAAGATCCACACGATCGGCTATGTCTCGCCGCAGGCGGCCCGCGACCTCTATCGCGCGGCGGAGGCGTTCGTGTATCCGTCTCTGGCGGAGGGATTCGGCCTCCCCGTTCTCGAGGCGATGGCCTGCGGCGTTCCCGTGGTCGCCTCCGACGCCCCCGCGCTGGTCGAAGTGGGAGGAGACGCCGCTCTCTACGCTCCGGCGCACGACGTGGCGGAGCTCGCGCGCCAGGTCGAGCGCGCGCTCGAGGAGGAGCCGACCCGCTTGCGCCTCCGAAAGGCCGGGCCCGAGCGCGCGGCGGAATTCTCCTGGGAGGCCGCGGGGAGGGCGACCGCCGCGGCGCTCGACGAGGCGGCGCGCGAGGGCGGTCCATGAGGCGTGCCCCGTCGCCGCCCCGGATCGGCATCGATGCCCGAAAGATCAAAGACTACGGCATCGGCTCCTACGTCCGGCAGCTCCTCGAGGCGATCGGCCGGCGGCCCGAGTCCGAGCGATACCGCTTCCTCGTGTACGTCGCGGACGCCGACCGCGACGCCCTGCCCGCGTTGCCGGCCCACTTCGAAGTCGCCGCCGAGGAGGCCCCCGGCTACTCCGTCGCCGAGCTGACGGGTTTCGCGTGGCGAATCTTCCGGGACCGGCTCGATCTCTTCCATGCCACGCACTACGTCCTTCCGCCCCTGCCGAAGACCCGCGCCGTCGTGACGATCCACGACATCATCCACCTCCTCTACCCGCATTTCCTGCCGAGCCGAGCGGCGCACCTCTACGCGCGCTTCATGATCCGCCGGGCGCTCCAACGGGCGGACCGGATCATCACCGTCTCCTACAACAGCAAGCGCGACCTGACCGACTACTTCGGCATCCCCGGATCCCGGACCGAGGTCATCTACAACGGTGTGGCCGCGCGCTTCCGGCCCGACGTTCCGGAAGAGGAGCGGGAGCGGGTCGCGCGACTCCACGGGCTCTCCCGGCCCTATCTCCTCTTTCTCGGCGGCGAGAAGCCTCACAAGAACGTCCACAACGTCGTGCGGGCTTTCGCCGAGGCGCGCCGGCGGCGGGACCTGCCTCACAGTCTGGTGCTGGCGGGGCCGATGCCGGAAAATCCCGGCCGGCTCGAAGCGCTCATTTCCGCGCTCGATCTCCGGGCGGCCATTCGAAGGACGGGGATCGTGGACGAAGAGGACCTGCCCGGGCTGTACTCCGGCGCCGACGCCCTCCTGTATCCGACGCTCTACGAAGGGTTCGGCCTGCCCGTGGTGGAAGCGATGGCTTGCGGCGTCCCCGTCTTGACCTCGGCCACGTCGGCCCTGCGGGAGATCGCCGGCGGGTACGCCTACCTGGTCGATCCGATGGACATCGAGGCGATTGCGGGCGGGATCGAAGCGCTCGCGACCGACGAGAAGGTTCGCGCCGACTACGCGCTCCTCGGGAGGAAGCGAGCTCTCGATTTCTCCTGGGACAAGGCGGCGGAGAGGACGCTGGAGGTGTACGAGAGCGCCCTTCGAGGCCCGAGCCGGCAGACGGAAGACGGGAGACGGGAGACGTGAAGAGGGCAACATCGCCTTCCGTCTGCCGTCTACCGTCTACCGGCCCTCGTCTTCCATGAAAACCGCCGTCGTCCACGACTGGTTGAACGGGATGCGCGGCGGGGAAAAAGTTCTCGAGGCCATCCTCGAGGTCGTGCCGGATCCGACCATCTTCACGCTCTTCCACGTACCGGGAACGGTCTCTCCGGAGATCGAACGGTTTCCGATCCGCGTCTCCCCGTTGAACCGGCTTCCCTTCGCACGCCGGCACTACCGCCACTACCTCCCGCTCTTTCCCCGCGCCGTGGAGGCGTTCGACCTCTCCGCGTTCGATCTGGTCGTCTCTTCGTCCCACTGCGTCGCCAAGGGCGCGATCGCGCCTCCCGGAGCCCCGCACCTCTGCTATTGCCACACGCCCGTCCGCTACGCCTGGGACCACTTCGAGGCCTACTTTCCGCCGGAGAGCACGCGGTTTCGCCGCACCAAGCGCGCGCTGATCGACCGTCTTCGCCGCTGGGACCGCGAGACGGCGGGGCGGCCGACGCGATATCTCGCCAACTCGACGGCCGTCGCCGACCGGATCCGGCGCCACTACGGCCGCGAGGCCGAGGTCTGCCACCCGCCGGTGGACGTCGATTTCTTCCACGGAGCGGGCGGTACGCGCGAAGACTTTCTTCTGGCCGTCGGCGCCCTCGTCCCCTACAAGCGATTCGAGCAGGCGATCGAAGCCGCCGCGCTCGTCGGCCGGCCGCTCGTGCTCGTCGGAAAAGGACCGGAAGAGGCGCGTCTGGCCCGCTCCATCGCGGCGGCCGGTTCCTCCGTACAAATCCTCATGGACCGGACGCCCGAGGAGCTGCGCGATCTCTACCGGCGGTGCGCCCTGTTCGTCCAGCCCGGAGAGGAGGACTTCGGGATCGCGGCCGTCGAAGCGGCGGCCTGCGGGGCGCCCGTCGTCGCGCTCGGCCGGGGCGGAGCCACCGACGTCGTCTCCGACGGCGAGACCGGCGCCCTCTACGCCGAGGAGTCGGCCGGCGCGCTCGCGGCGGCGATCCGACGCGCGCTCGCGGCCTCCTTCGATTACACTCGACTCCGGCAGCGGGCCCTGGTGTTTGCCCGCCAGCGATTCGTCGAGGAATTCCGCCGCCACGTCGAGAACCTCGTCCAATGATCCGAAAGACGCGGCGCCGTGCGGCGCTCTTCCTCGCCTCCGACCTCGCGGCCACGTTTCTGGCGCTGGTGGTCGCCTACGGTCTCCGATTCGGCGTCGAGATCGTCCCGGTGACCCGGGGGATTCCGGAGGTGTCGTCCTATCTGCGGATCTTTCCCTTCATCGCTGTGCTCTGGCCGGTCGTGTACTCGTTCTATGGCCTCTATCAGGTCGGGCGCCATCGATCCCGCATCGACGAGGGGATCGCCGTGCTGGTCGCCACCGGTCTCGCGACGCTCCTCTTGATCGGCGGGGCGGCCTTCTACCGGGAGTTCTCCTATTCGCGGCTCGTTCTTCTGCTCTTCTTCGCCGGAGACGTGTTCTTCGTTTTCGCGGGCAGGACCGCGATCCGCCGTTACTACGAGGAGGCCTGGAGGCACGGGATCGGCGTCCGCCAGGCGCTCGTTGTCGGCGCCGGGCGGCTCGGGCGCGCGGTCGTCGACAAGCTGACCGAGCACCCCGAGGCGGGGCTCGTGGTCGCCGGCTTCGCAGACGACGACCCGGCAAAACGCGCCGGGCAATACCGCGGAGTACCGACGCTCGGCACGACCGGCGAAGTGGCGGGGATCGTGGAGGCCCGGCACATCGACACGGTCTTCCTCGCTCTGCCGCTCGA
>DATNMZ010000336.1:0-2913 GCA_035602095.1 Thermoanaerobaculia bacterium | reverse complement strand
CGCCGAGGCGCAGGCCATGGTCGCGGCCTCCGAGAAGATCTACGGCCGGCTCGACGTCCTCTTCAACAACGCCGGGATCTTCCCCGCGAAAGACGGCTCTGTCGTCGACACCGACGAGGAGACCTGGGACCTCGTCCTGCGCGTCAACTTGAAGGGCGTGTTCCTCGGCTGCAAGTACGCGATCCCGGCGATGCTCCGCTCCGGAGGGGGGAGCATCATCAACACGGCCTCTTTCGTCGCGTTGATCGGCGCGGCGACGCCGCAGATCGCCTACACCGCGAGCAAGGGAGGCGTTCTCTCGATGACGCGCGAGATCGCGATCGAGTTCGCGCGGAAGGGGATCCGTGCCAACGCGCTCTGCCCCGGGCCGGTGGATACCCCCTTGCTCCAGGAGCTCTTCTCCGATCCCGCCCGCCGGGCGCGGCGGATGGCGCACATCCCCTCCGGGCGGCTCGCCCAGGCCCGGGAGATCGCGCAGGCCGCTCTCTTCCTCGCGTCGGACGAATCGTCCTACGTCAACGGATCCACATTCACGGTCGACGGCGGCATCACGGCGGCCTACGTGACGCCGGAGTAGCCTCGTGCCGACCCGCGAGGAGCTGATCCGGCGGGACGAGGAGGAGCTCTCCCGCCTGGGATACGCGCAACAGCTCCTGCGCGCGATGGGGGGCTTCTCCAACTTCGCCATCAGCTTCTCGATCATCTCGGTCCTGACCGGCGCGGTTCTCCTCTACGGCTACGGCCTGAAGTTCGCCGGACCCGTGATCAACACGATCGGGTGGCCGGTCGTCAGTCTCTTCACGCTGGCCGTGGCCGCGAGCATGGCCGAGCTCGCGTCGCTGTACCCGACTGCCGGCGGCCTCTATTTCTGGGCCTTCCGGCTGGGGGGCCGCCGCTGGGCCTTCGCGACGGCGTGGCTCAACATGGTGGGCCAGGTCACGATCACGGCCGGCATCGACATTGCGGCCGCGATCTACTTGATCGGTACCGCGACGCGTCTCCTGGGCCTGCCCGCGGACCTCCCTCTGCCGCTGTTCGGCCCGGTCACGGGCTGGGCCTTTCAGCTCTTCGTCATGGTCCTCATTCTCATTCCGCAGGTCGCCATCAACATCTTCGGCATTCGTCTGACCGCAAAACTGAACGACTTCAGCGTCTGGTGGCACATCGCCGGTGTCGCGCTCATCGTGTTTTTCCTCGTCTTCCTCGGCCGGCATCACAACCCGGCGGGTTTTCTGACGCGTTTTCTTCCCGCCGTCACACCGCTCGAGGCGGCGTCGGCGAAGCTCCCCGGCGGGCGGGTCGCTCCCGCGCTCGTCCTCGGCGGTCGCGCCTGGCCCTCTCCGCTCTTCTCGCTCTTTCCCGCGCTCGCGGCGTTCTACGCGGCTGCCCCCGTCTGTCTGGGGTTCGTCCTCGGCCTCCTCCAGGCCCAGTGGACCTACACGGGTTTCGACGCCTCGGCGCACGTGGCCGAAGAGACGGTGATGGCGCGCCGGAACTCGGCCTGGGGCGTGTTCCTCTCGGTGGCGGTGTCGGCCGTCGTGGGCTGGGCGCTGCTGCTCGTTCTCACGTGGTGCATCCCCGGAGGCGACGTCGCCCAAACCGCCGCCGATCCCTACCCGGTCCTGTACATCGTCGACCGCAACCTTCCGCGCGCGCTCGCCAACCTCGTCGCGGTCGCGATCGGCGGCGCGATGTGGCTCTGCGGCCTCGCCTCGATCACCTCGATGGCGCGGATGTGGTACGCCTTCGCCCGCGACGGCGGCATGCCCGGCTCGAGGCTGCTCGGAAAGATTCATCCGCGCTGGCGCACTCCGGTCCCGGCAATCCTCGTCCCGAGCGCCCTGGCGGTCGCGATCTGCGTCTACGCGGCGGCCTTCCCCGTCGTCACCTCGATTTCCACGATCGCTCTCTATCTCGCGTACGGGATCCCGGTCTTCCTGAACTTGAGAAACCGGCTGCGCGGAGGGGGCGAGTTCGCGACGGCGGCCAGAGCGCCGTGGACCCTGGGCCGCTTCGCCCCCGCCTTGAACGCCGTCGCGATCCTCTGGGTCGGTTTCATCGCCGTCGTCTTCTGTCTGCCGCCGAACGAGCTCGTCCTGTGGACGATGCTCTTGTTCTCTCTGGCGCTCGTCACCTACTGGCTGGCGTCGGCTCGACGGAAATTCCGAGGCCCGCGCGCCGCGAACGGTGGGACGAACCTTTCACATTGAGCCTGTTCACAGGCCTTGGTAGGCTTTCGCGGGGAGGCGCGCATGCCCAAATTCATAATCGAGCGTGAGATCGCGGGGATCGGACAACTCTCCGATTCGGAAATCCGGGAGATCGCCAAGAAGTCCCGGGGGATTCTCGAGGCGATGGGCCCCTCCATTCAATGGCTACAGAGTTATGTCGCCGGCGACAAGATGTACTGCGTTTACCTGGCTCCGGACGAGCAGACGGTCCGCGAGCATGCCCGCCGCGGAGGTTTTCCCGCGAACCGCGTCTCCGCCGTGCGCCGTTTGATCGATCCGAGCACCGCGGAATAGGCCGGAACGCCCCCGCTCGCCGCCTGCGGTGAACGAGGCTAGTTAGGTTCTGCGCGATTCGAGCGCCTCCCGGATGGCTTTCTCGAGCGGCATCTCCCAACCCTCCATCCACGCGGCCGCCCCCGACTCGCCCGACAGCGCCCGCCGAGCCGGGTCGAGGCTTCTCTCGAGCTTCTCCTGCTCGGCGGCCGGGATCGGCGTCCCGAGCGTCTTCCGCAGGGAAGCGGCCGCCCCCGCCAGGCGGAGCGCGCGCTCCGGCTGCGATTGGGCGATCGCGGCTCCAGCGAACGCCTCGAGCAACCGCGCAATGCCTCGCTTGTGTCCGAGCTCCTGGAAGATCCCCATGCTCTCCTCGTGGAGCGCCTGCGCTCGGACGAAATCTCTCTCA
>DATNMZ010000335.1:0-2333 GCA_035602095.1 Thermoanaerobaculia bacterium | reverse complement strand
TCTTCCGCCGGGGCCCTCCGCAGGAAGAGCGCGAGAAGCATCTCGTCGCGCCCGGCCGGGCCGGCCGGGGAGACCAAGAGCCGCCGCACGACCGGCAGTGCCTCATCCGGCTGTCCCTGCCTCAAGAGACTGGCGATTGTGACGTACGCGGCCCACTGGCTTCCGGCGTCGAGGGCGATGAACTGCTTCGCGCGATCGTAGCGGGCGAGCAGAAGGAACGTCAGCGCGCAGGACCGCCATTGATAGTTCTTCGGGTCGAGCGAGATTGCCGCGTCGCACTGGCGCGCCGCTTCGTCGAGCAAGCCGGCGTATCGCAGGACGTAGCCGAGCGTGTGGTGCGCCTCGGGGCTGTCGGGCCGCTGCCGGACGAGCCGGCTCGCGTCGTCGTAAGCGCCCTCGAGGTCCCCGGCCTCCGTCCGCAGGATTGCCAGGTCAGCGATCGCACCGATCTGGTTCGGGTCCAGCGCGATCGAGCGCTGGTACGCCGACCGCGACTGTTCGTAGGGCGCCGCTCCGCCACCGCCGTATTGGGATTCGTAGTAATAACGCAGTCCGAGGAGATGCCAGGCCGGGGCGAACGTCGGATCGAGGCGGACCGATCGCTCGAGCATCCCGATCGCCTGCCGGTTCGGCTCCGGGTCGTGCGATATGGCGGCGCTGCGGAGGTAGAGGTCGTAGGCCTCGGGGTTGCGCGGGCTCGTCGATTGCCGGGGGCCGCCCGGGTCGGCGCCGAGCCGGGGCATGAGCCCCTGCCGCAAACGCGTCTGGATCTGTTCCCGGAGTCCGATCAGGTCGTTCGAGGCCGCCGAGACGCTGTCTCGCCACAGGAGGCGGTTCTCCTCGACGTCGATGGCCTCCATCGTGACCTCGAGGCGGTCGCCCTCCCGGCGGTAATGTCCCGTCACCACTTCCGCGACCCGAAGCTCGCGGCCCGCCTGTTGGGGATCCGCCTCTCCTTTCGCGTATTTCTGCGTCTGCGCGGACGGACGGATCGCGAGCTTCGGGACATAGCTCAAGGCGGTCGTGATCTCGTCGGGGATCGCGATGACCAGGTAGTCCTGCGCCCCCGGCGGGCCGAGGTTTCGGAAGGGCAGCACGGCCAGCGTCATCGCGGAGCCGGCAGACCGTCCCGCCCGGCTGCGCAGGATCAGAACGGCGGCCAGGATCAGCGCGGCAGCGGCGGCGGCAGTCAGAAGATAGAGCGTCCGACGGGTTCGAAACCGGCCGCGCACGGCAGGCAGGGCTGCCGCGACTGCCGGCGCGCTCGAATCGCGTCGGAGTCGCTTCAAATCCGCGAGCATTTCCGCGGCGCTCTGGTAGCGCAGGTTCCGGTCCTTCTCCAGGGCCTTGTTCAAGATCCGCTCGAGCTCCGGGGGGAGATCCGGGTTCAGGCGGACCGGGGCGGTCGGCGCCCGGTTCAGGATCCCGTCGAACACGACGGCGGTCGTCGAGCCACCGAAAGCGGGGCGCCCGGTCGCCATCTCGTAGAGAACCGCGCCGAAGGAAAAAACGTCGCTGCGGGCGTCCAGCGCCTCGCCCCGTGCCTGCTCGGGGGACATGTACGCCACCGTTCCGAGCGTCGCGCCCGACTCCGTGAGGTGATCCGGCGCCACGGCGGTCGGCCGGGCCGAAGCGTCCTGACTTTCCGCCGGCCCGGCCCCCGCGACCCATTTGGCGAGACCGAAGTCCAGCAGTTTCGCCTGCCCGCGGCGCGTGATGAAGATGTTCCCGGGCTTGATGTCGCGGTGGAGGACGCCCCGAGCGTGCGCGGCGTCGAGCGCATCGGCGATCTGGATCGCGATCTCGAGGAGCCGCTCGAGGGAGGGAGGACCGCCCGAGATGAAATCCCGCAGGGTCTCCCCCTCGAGCAGCTCCATGACGATGAAGGGCCGACCTTCCGCCTCGTCGATGTCGTGGATCGTGCAGATGTTCGGATGCTCGAGCGACGAAGCCGCTCGCGCTTCACGTTTCAATCGCTCGAGCGCCTGCGGGTCCGCCGCGACGTCCTCGGGAAGGAATTTCAGCGCGACGCGGCGGCCGAGCCTCAGGTCCTCCGCGACGTACACGACGCCCATGCCGCCGGCGCCGAGCTTCTCGACGATCCGGTAATGCGAGAGGGTCTTATCGAGCATGAATGGGCAGATCGCCTTCGGGCGATGTTAGCAGCCCGGGAAAAAAACGAAGGCGGGGGCGGCGCCGTCGCGCCGCGACCGAAGCGGCTGGGCTCGCCTCTCCGGCGGACAGGGCGGTCCGGCGGTCGCCGCGGCCTCTGTCGTGCCGAAACCGACTCGATGACGATGCGGCCCGGAGTCCGGCGGCTCTCGAGAATAGAA
>DATNMZ010000334.1:0-2105 GCA_035602095.1 Thermoanaerobaculia bacterium | reverse complement strand
GAACCAGACATTATAGTTGTCAGCCGTCAGTCTTCAGTTGTCAGTTGCGCCTGCGGCGCCCCGAACGCTCCCGTCTGGACTGATAACTGACAACTGATAACTGATGACTCGTTACAGGTACTTGAAGCCGCTCCCCGTATTGAAGAGCACTGTCTTCCACTCCGGATCGAGTACGCCGTTTCTTTCGAGCGCCTTCGCCGCGGCCCAGACCGCCCCGCCCTCCGGCGCCACGAAGAGACCTTCCGCCACTCCGATTTCTTCGCTCGCGCGCCGCATGTCGTCGTCGGTCACGGCGATGGCCGATCCGCCCGAGGCGCGGATCGCGGAGAGGATCAGGTCGTCGGCATATGCCTTGGGGACGCGCAGTCCCGACGCGTACGTGCTCGCGTTCTCCCACTTTTCCGACACCGACTGCCCCTGCTCGAGCGCCCGCACGATCGGCGCGCAGCCCGCCGCCTGAACCGAGAACATCCGGGGGCGTCGCGGCCCGATCCAGCCGAGCGCCTCCATCTCTTCGAAGGCCTTCCACATCCCGATCAGGCCGGTGCCGCCGCCGGTCGGGTAGAGGATCGCGTCCGGGAGCTCCCAGCCGAAATCCTCCGCGAGCTCGTAGCCCATCGACTTCTTGCCCTCGACGCGGTACGGCTCTTTCAGCGTCGAGACGTCGTGCCACCCCTCGGCAACGGCCCGCTCGGCCACCATTCGGCCGCAGGCGTCGATCAGGCCGTCCACGAGCGTGACCTTCGCCCCGTACCGCTCGCACTCGAGGCGGAAGACGGGCGGCGTGTCCGAGGGCATGAAGACGTGGCACGCGAGACCCGCTCGCGCCGCATAGGCGGCGGCCGCGCCTCCCGCGTTTCCGGCCGTCGGGACCGCGATCGCCCGGTGGCCGAGCTCCTTCGCGCGCGAGACCGCCGCAGACAGGCCGCGCGCCTTGAAAGAGCCCGACGGGTTGTTGCCTTCATCCTTGATCCAGAGATCGCGGAACCCGGAGGGCGAACCGAGGCGCTGCGCGGACAGGAGCGGCGTCCCGCCTTCTCCGAGGGAGACGACGTGGTTTGGATCTTCCACGGGCATCATCTCGTGCCAGCGCCAGATCGAACGAGGACGCCCGCCGACGTCGTCGCGGTCGAGAGATGGCGCACGGTAGCGCGCGAAGAGCGGACCGCGGCACCGGGCGCACAGATTCGCGCCGCCGTCGCGATCGTGCCGCGACCCGCAGCGGGCGCATTCGAGATGGGTGAAGAACGAGAAGGCGCGGGACACGCGAAGAGGCTATCAGGGGAGCGGCAGAGAGAAATTCCGGAGGCGCGGGCGGACGCGGGGCGGAGAAGAAAGCGAAAGAATTATATCAGGAAACTTTGTTCGGAGCAGGGCTTGACGCTTTCGAGAATCGGAGGGGATAATCGCCGCGGCCATGGAACTGAACGACCAACTCCGCCAGATGCTGAAGGAGCTCGGGCAGGCGATCAACGAGTCCATATCGGGCTCCGGCCGCGTGCACCAGTCCATCCAGCGCATCCGCGACGAGGGCTACAACCTCTACATGGTTCTCGACGCGAAAGTCGGAGTGAACCGCCGCGAGACCCGGAGCGGCCGCCGCCGCGGCACCGCCATCTCGTCGGAGACGGATGAGGACGAGCCGCTCATCGAGCAGCGCGCGGCGTTCCGGATCAACGTGAAGGACCTCCGCATCCTGAAATCCCTGGGCATCGATCCGACCCGCAAGGTGCGCGCGCGCCATCCCGCGCGGCGGCGCGCCGCGCCCGTACGGCGCGCCGTCAGGTCGTAAGCGAGCTGGCGGAGCCGGCTCAGTCATCAGTCATCAGTTCTCAGTTTTCCCGAAGGCGAGCTCCGCGTCGCTCTCTAGAACCGACAACTGACAACTGACAACTGACAACTGAAACGATGCCCGAGCCCTTCGATCCCCTCGGCGCGACTCCCTCGCAATGGGAGGCGCTGGCGCAGGCGTGGTCGCTCCCGGCCTACCGGGGGCGACAGATTTTCGACGCGTTGCACCGGCGCGGCCGCCGCGCCTACGAAGCCGTGCGCGAGCTCCCGGCCGGCCTGCGCGAGCGACTGACGCGCGAGGCGCCCCTCTCTCT
>DATNMZ010000333.1:0-2379 GCA_035602095.1 Thermoanaerobaculia bacterium | reverse complement strand
CATATTAGACGGAGGCGCCGTTCCGATTGCCCGACGGGCGAGCGGCATGGAGGTCTTACTTCTTCTTCGTGGACGTCTTCTTGCGCGGCACCTTGCCTCCCGCGCGTCGTGCCTCCGAAAGCCCGATCGCGATTGCCTGTTTCCGGCTCTTGACCTTCTTGCCGGACCGGCCGCTCCTCAAGGTTCCCTTCTTCCGCTCGTGCATCGCCTTCTCGACTTTCTCGGACGCCTTCTTGCCGTATCGGGCCATTGCTCCTCCTTTCGGGCGGGTGTCTTCCCGCAAATCATCCTGAGCGAACGCATCAGCCATGCCGCCGACCAGGGTTACACTCGGCGGCGGTTGCCGGTTCTCTCGAACTCCCCGACGGCCCTCGTCTGCTGCCGCTGCAAGGGTCCGCTCGCCGAGGACGCGGCGGAGCTCTCCTGCCCGGCCTGCGGCCTCCGGTTCCCGCGCGCGAATGGAATCGTCGACTTCTCGGGCGGCGTGTACTACGACCAATTTCCGGGCCCGGAGGTGCTTTCCGAGGAGAACCGGCGCGGCCTCGAGAACGAGCGGGAAGGGGCGCGCATCGAGGACTACTACCTTCCGCTTCTCGATCGGATCGCGGCGCAAGGCCTCATCGCTCGGAGCGGTCTTCGGGTTCTCGATTCCGGCTGCGGCAACGGCGAATCGGTCGACTTGCTCCAGCGCGAGGGCATCGAGGGCTGGGGGCACGATCTGTCCGCCCTGCGCAAGTGGCAATGGCTGCGGCGCGAGCGGCGCGACCGCCTCGTGGTGGCGGACGGCGCATCCCTCCCCTTTTCCGACGGCTTCTTCGATGTCGTCATCGCTTCCGGCGTCCTGGAGCACGTCGGCGTCTCCGAGGAGGGAGGCGGGCGCTACAAGGTCCGCCCGCGCCCGGATCGGGACGAGCTGCGGCGCCGATACGTCGCGGAGCTGCTCCGGGCGCTCGCCCCCGGCGGGCGGCTCTTTCTCGACTTTCCCAACGGACGATTCCCCATCGACTTCTGGCACGGAGTCCAGCCCGGGGCTGCGCGGTTCCACTCGCCCGGCGAAGGCTTTCTCCCCACCGTACGCGAGATCCGGGCACTCTGCGCGCAACTCGGAGGCCGCCTCGCCGTGTCCGCGCTCAGCCCGGAGGGAAGGCTTCGCTTCCACCAGGTCTCGTCGCACTGGTACGGACGCCTCTTCCGCGCGCCGATGGCGGCTCTCTACCGCCTGATGTCCGTGCCCCTCTTCCGATTCCTCGCGGCCACCCCTCTCAACCCTTACCTCGTCATCGAAGTCCGGCGTCCGGCCGAGAAGTCCTCGCGCGATTGAAAGACGGCGCGGGGACATCGTGGCCCGTGTACAAGAGCTGCAGCGCGAGGCGCGCCCGTTGCGCGGGGAGCTTCACCTTGTGGAAACAGAACGGGTCCTCCGCGATCCCGGTGCCCGCGGGTCCGCAGATCGTGACGATCCGGTCCTCCCCGTAGAGGCGAACGATTTGGTCGTCCGACCGATGCCGCCGCGGATGGAGTTGGTCCCTCCATTTCCTCCGCCGATGACTGGCGCGCACGCAGACATGCGGTCCGGCTTCCGGACCCACGTCGGTCAGATAGAACAGGAACACCAGAGCGGTGTAGTCATATAAGTCGTAATGAAATCGAGCGCCGGTTTCACGCGGATCGGCGTATTCGCCCGGCCGGGTCCACCAGATGCGGCTTCCCAGGTAGATCGGAGGCGATTCGAGATGACGGGCCGCGATCTCGAGGAGCAAAGGGTCGGCCGCGATCTTCTCGACCAGAACGAGACCCGGCCGCCCGGCGTTGGAATACGGCGTCGACCCGGACAATCCAGCTCCGAACGATACGAGCTCTCGAAGGATGTCCCTGGGAAGACGGAGACGCGCGTCGAAACCCTCCACCCTCAGCGCCTCCGCGACCTCCCCGACGTCCGCGTCGAACATCGATGGCCAGCCTTCCTCGACATGACGGGCACCGCGCCGTGAGAGCCGCCGGGCGATCCGCCGTACGACGACGATCCGCGCCAGCGTGTACATCGCGAGCCAGCCCAGCGCCCGGGAGCAGCCGCCCGGTCGCGAGACCATGTCTCGGACGACGCCCCGCCAGTATCGCCCCGGCTTGGAGAGCAACAACGCCATGGGCGCGCCTCAGCACTCCCTTCCCCCGCAGGGAGGTCTACGGTCCGCAGGGCGTTGTTGTCGGAAGGGGATGGGCGCGGTGACGTCGTGGCCAGCACACTGCGAAGAGCCTGCCGCCGCCGATTTTTGCGAAGGCGCCTGAGGAGTCTACGGTAGAGCAGCGGGCCTCGGCGATGAACCCGGGGAACCGGGAAGCGCGGCTGCGAGACCGACGAGCACACCCATGAGGACGTAG
>DATNMZ010000332.1:0-4443 GCA_035602095.1 Thermoanaerobaculia bacterium | reverse complement strand
CGAGCGCTCGCGACAGGCCGGCTCCGAAAACGCCGGAGCGCCGTATGTCGAGGCGCCGGTCCGGATTCGCGCCTGTCGCGTCGGTCAATCGGACCGTCTCGGTTCCATAGCCCAGACGCAGGAACGCTCGGACGCGCACGGCGCGCGCGATCGCATAGCGAACGGACCCCTCACCGAAGAACTCGCGGGTCCTCGAGTCCGGATGACGTCCCTCTTCGAAGGCAACCGTCTCCGTCCCGAGCGGGGCGAGCGCCACGAACGGAAGCCGCGACCGGTCCCAGGTTGCCGTTACGAGCGCCTCGATATTTCCCGCCGAAAAGATCGTCCCCAGGCGATACGCCTCCAGGCGGGCGGGCGCGGAGAAGTCGCGCGCGATGAAGTTTGGCGCGTTCTCTTCGTGCACGTCGAGGGATCCGGAGGCGAGATCGCCGCTTCCCCAGAAAGTCCACCGCCCGCGCCGCGCGCGAAGCTCGACGCCTCCCCCGTAAATCGAGCCCCGGGTGAGCAGGAACGCTCCCGAAGTCCCCGTGCTCCCGCTCGGTCTCACGAAGCGAACCGAGACGGCAGCTTCCAGCCCCGGCCAGCGGTGGCGCCAGCCGGCGGCGACGTCGACGCGTTCGGCGGAAAGGATGCGCTGCTCGCCGAAAACGAACCGCTCGCCCCCCAGATTGACGAGGTCCGTTCCCTTGTGAGTCCTCCGGTTCCACCCCGCCTCGAGGGAGTCCCGCGCCCCGACGGGATATCGCAACGCGATCGCGAAGTTCTCGTACCGCCCCGTTCCCGTCGCGGTCGTGTTCTGCGTCGAAAACGGGGTCTGCTCCTGCTCGTCGTGCGAGGGCGCGAGGGCGACGCGAAGCCTCCACTCGGCGACAGGCGTTCCGGCGCCGAGGCCGGGCGCCGCCGGGCGGGCGCCCCCCGCCGCGAGGAAGAGAAACTTCGGCGTGACGTCGGAGAGGTCCCGGCCTCCCGGCCGATCGAGGCTGCGCGCCACGGTCGCGTAGCTCACGCCGATGTCGGCGGAAAGGCCCGGCCAGACGGGCGCCTCCATGCCGAGGAGAAAGCCCGCGCAGAACACGCAGGCGCTGACGAGATCGCTTCCCACGCGCTACGCCGCCGCCGCGCGGCCGCGGCGCGGGAGGAGGCGCAGAAGAACGCGCGCCGTGGCCGGCGCCAGCGCGGGACGCAGAAGCCGGGCGTCGTAAGGGGCGAGCCGCCGCGCGTTTTCTTCGAGGCAGAGCTCCAGGAGCTGGCGAAGCGAGAAATCGCCGAGCTCTCGGTGCGTCTTCATCGTGAAGCCGTCCTGCGAGCCCGAGCCCTTCATCGCCATCGCGCCGCGCACTCGGTCGAACGCCTGCGCTCCGATGTTCCAGGCGCGCCGCAGGTCGAAGGCGGGCCGCGCCAGAAGCCCCCGGCGCGCGCGAATGTCCGCGGCCCAGTTGACGAGAAAGAGGATGTGCCGGGCCTCTTCCTGCATGATCTGGTCGAAGATCGCGATCAGCTCGCGAGGGAACAACTCCGTCCGCCGCCCGATCTCGAAGAGCCCGAAGGCGAAGAAGGAGTCGAGGCACTCTCCGTAGCCGGTGCGCAAAAAAGTCCAGGTGGGATCGGCCGGCGGGGCGGGCGTCGAAAACGGGTCGACCGCGATTCCGTATCGGCGGGTCAGGAGGGTAATGACGTCGGCGTGCCGGCCCTCCTCGTACCCCTGCAGGGCGATGGCCTCCGCGAGGACGGGATCCCGTTCGGCTCTTCCGAGCGTCTGGACTTTCACAGCGGTCGCGGCCTCGGTCCGGACGGCCTCGTTCCAGACGGGGAGAGCCGCCAGCCGGCCGACAGCTTCGGCATCGAGCTGCGGCCAGGCGATGTCTTCCGGACGGTACGGTTTGTGGGTCGCGACGAAGGTCCCGCAATAGAGCCGCCGGTGCTCCTCCGAGCCGACGACGACTCCCGGCATCCCGTCCTCTTTCACAGGCGAGAACCTATCAGGCGGCGCTCCCGTGTACGCCGTCCAACATCCGGAGGGAGACCCTGTTGATATATTTCGGGCGGAATCTCAAATCCGCACCCGTCCTATCGAAAGAGCACCCACCCGATGAAGAAAACGGAGAAGCGTCCCGAGGCCGAGGCCGAGGCCCGGGGAACCGCCTCGTCAACCCCAACCTCAAAGCCAAGGCCGCGGGTGCTCGACCGAATCGATTCCCCCGAGGACTTAAAACAGCTCTCCCCCGAGGAGGTCACCGCGCTCGCCTCGGAATGCCGGGAGATCATCGTCCAGACGATCACTCGGAGCGGGGGACACCTCGCATCGAACCTCGGCGTCGTCGAGCTCACGCTCGCGCTCCACCGAGTCTTCGAGAGCCCCAGGGACCGGATCGTCTGGGACACGTCCAACCAGTGCTACACGCACAAGCTCGTCACCGGAAGGCGACAGGGGTTCCCGTCCATCCGGACGCCGGGAGGCCTCTCCGGATTCGCCGAGCCGGCCGAGAGCCCGCACGACACCCTGGCAGCGGGGCACGCCGGAACGGGGCTCTCCTACGCGCTCGGCATGTCGGAGGCGCTCCAGAACGATCCCGCCGAGCCGTTCGTGGTCGCGGTCGTCGGCGACGGCGCCCTGACCTCCGGCACGAGCTACGAGGCTTTGAACAACATCGTCCACCTGAAGGCGAAGCGTCTCGTGGTCGTCTTCAACGACAACGGGTGGTCCATCTCCGAGAACATCGGATGGTTGAGCCACTGGCGCAACCGGCTCATTCTTCACCCGAGCTATCAGAAGCTGACGGAGGCGGGCCAGAAGCTCCTTTCGAAGCTCCCGCTCGGGGAAGAGGCGTGGGGGTTCGCGCGCAAGATCAAGACTTCCGTCGAGGGTCTGTTTCTTCCCAACCTGATCTGGGAGGAGATGGGACTGCAGTACATCGGGCCGATCGACGGGCACAATCTGACCGAGCTCGAAGAGGCGCTCCGGAGCGTGCGCGAGATCTCGCGCGACGGCACTCCCGTCGTCCTCCATGCGCTGACGCACAAAGGCCGCGGCTACAAGCTGGCGGAAGACAACCCGCTGAAGTTTCATCAGCCGGGCAGCCCCTCGCCCGGGACCGGTCCCGCCGCGCGGTACACCTACTCGCAGGTCTTCGCCCGCACGCTCATCGCGATGATGGAGACGGACCCGAAGATCGTCGGGATCAGCGCGGCCATGCTCGAAGGGACGGGGCTCGCCGAAGTGAAGAAGCGGTTTCCGGATCGGGTCTACGACGTCGGAATCGCGGAGGAGCACGCCGTCATCATGGCGGCGGGCATGGCGAAGGAAGGGTGGAAGCCGGTCGTCTCCATCTACTCGACGTTTCTCCAGCGCTCCTTCGACCAGTTGATCCACGACGTGGCCCTCCAGAACCTTCCCGTCACCGTCTGCATCGATCGGGCGGGCCTCGTCGGCGACGACGGGAAGACCCACCAGGGCGTCTTCGACATCGCGTACACGCGCTGCATTCCGAACATGACCGTGGCGGCGCCGAAGGATGAAAACGAGCTCCAGCACATGCTCTTCACGGCCATCGGTTCCGGCCGCCCCTGGGCGATCCGGTATCCGAGGGGTCTTGGCGTCGGGGTCGCGCTCGAGGAGACCCGGCGCGAGCTCCCGCCGGGCCGCGGCGAAGTCCTCTCGGAAGGCAAGGACGTCTGCCTGCTCGCCTACGGGTCGATGGTCCCCGTCTCCGTCGAGGCCGCGGCGCTGCTTTCGGGCCGCGGGGTCTCATGCGGAGTCGTGAACGCGCGATTTGCCAAGCCGCTCGATCGAGAGCTTCTGGCCCGGTCCCTGAAGATGGCTTCGCGCGTCGTCACCGTCGAGGAGCATCTCCTCGCGGGGGGCTTCGGGAGCGCCGTTCTCGAGGCGGTTCAGGAGCTCGGGCTCGATTCTTCCCGCGTCGCGGTGCACGCGATTCCCGACCAGTTCATCGAGCATTCTCCCCAGGCGCTCCAGAGGAAGAACCTCCGGCTGGATCCGGAAGGACTCGCCGCGCGGGTTCTCGAGGTCTGCCGCCGTCCGTCCGGCTCCGCCGGGCGCGCCGGAGAGTCATCTCCCGATTCGGACGAGAAGCTCGTGGAGACGGTCTTCCGGTGAGCGCGGAAGAGCGGACGGCGGCCGCTTTCGGCCCGGGCTTGGGCTTGAGTTTGGGCCTGGCTTCGTTCCGCACCCGCGCCGCTGGCGCGCGGGAACGCGTGAGCTTTTCTCTCTCCGTGGAGCTCGAGGCGGTTGCGACCGCCCGCCCCGACCCCGCCTGAGGCCTCGGTGGCTTCCCGGTCCCCCGTCGAACCCCGTGGCGCGCCCGGAGGCGCATGGAAATCCGCCCCGGCCAGACGCCGCCACATCCGTCGCGCGCTCTTCCTTCTCGCGGGGTTCGTCCTCCTCGTCGCCGTCTTCCGCTCGGTCGGGTGGCGGGAAATCGCCGC
>DATNMZ010000331.1:0-7598 GCA_035602095.1 Thermoanaerobaculia bacterium | reverse complement strand
GCCGCTCAGAGCGGTGCCGCGGCTCCCGCGCCCAACGCGTCCGCGTCTCCCGGAGGAGGCGTCACCGGTCCCATTGCCATCA
Source organism: Thermoanaerobaculia bacterium (assembly GCA_035602095.1). GTDB lineage: Bacteria > Acidobacteriota > Thermoanaerobaculia > UBA5066 > Gp7-AA6 > JALYUA01. The sequence goes on along the minus strand of DATNMZ010000331.1, from coordinate 7,516 downwards.
TCAACTCACAACGCCTCGCGCTCGAGTCGGCGCCGGGCAAGGAGGCGTACGGCCGCCTGAAGAAGCTGTCGGATCAGAAGAAGGACGAGCTCGACAAGGTCGAGAAAGAGGCGCGGGATCTCGTTCAGAAGTTGAACGACCAGGGGCAATCGATGCCTCAGGACAAGCGGGAGGCCCTCGAGAAGCAGGCCGACGACCGCCAGAAGGTGTGGAAGCGGATGCAGGAGGACGCCCAGAAGGACCTCCAGGAGGCCGAGCGCAAGGAGATGGGGTCGCTTGAGAGCCGGATCGGGCCGATCGTCAAGGACTTCTTCGCGGAGAAGCGGTACGCGGTCGTCCTGGATACGCGCGCGGGCATCATCTACGCGGACCCGGCGACCGACGTCACCGACGAGGTCTTGAAGCGCATCAACACGACGGTCGCGCTGCCCAAGCCTGCGGGCGCCTCCGGCGCCGCGGCGCCTCCGAAACCCGCCCCCGCGACTGCGGCGGCGGCCAAGCCGACGCCGGTGCCGGCGCCGAAGAAGAAGTAGACCGGGCCAGCCCGCCTCATTCCCAAAGGACTCCCCGCGCTGCTCGGGTCGCTTGCGCCGTGAATAATCCGGGCTAGACTCCGCCGGTGAAGCGCGCATCCCAGAGACAGTCGGCCGCATCGAAGAGAGGGTCGGCAAAGAACGGCCGCGGGGCGGCGAAGGCGCCCGGCGGCCATTTTTTTACGCTCGCGGAGGTCGCCGAAGCAGTCGGCGGCCGTGTCGTCGGCGATCCCTCTCTGCGGCTGACCGGTGTGAACGCTCTCGAGCATGCGACGCCGTCGGAGCTCTCCTGGCTGGCGGAGCCCCGGCGCGTCCGGGACGCAGCGGCGAGCCGGGCCGGAGCGATCCTCGTCGCCTCGCAGCAGGCGGCGGGCGGGCGGCCGGCCGTGGTCGTCGCCAATCCGCTCGCCGCCTTCGCGGCGTGGCACGCGCGGCTTCGGCCGGCGGCGCGGCCCCGCCCCGGCGTGTCCGCCCGGGCGAATGTGGACAAGACGGCGCGGATCGGAAAAGGCGCCTCGGTGGCCGCGGGAGCAACGGTCGGCCGGGGCGCCCGAATCGGAGCGCGAGCCGTTCTCGCGGCCGGAGCCTTCGTCGGGGAGGACGCGGAAATCGGCGAGGAGTCGTGGCTCCATCCGAACGCGGCCGTGCTCGCCGGTTGCCGGATCGGCGCGCGGTGCGTGTTGCACGCCGGAGCGGTCGTCGGTTCCGACGGTTTCGGTTACGTCTGGGACGGTGAGCGGCACCGGAAGATCCCCCAGGTGGGGATCGTGCGCGTGGAAGACGACGTCGAAATCGGAGCGAACACGACGATCGATCGGGCCACTCTCGGAGAGACCCTGATCGGACGAGGCACGAAGATCGACAACCTCGTCCAGGTCGGACACAACGTCGTCGTCGGAGAACACTCGATTCTGTGCGGCCAGGCGGGAATCGCCGGATCGGCGCACCTTGGCCGGAAAGTCACGCTCGCCGGCCAGGTGGGAGTCGGAGACCACGCGAAACTGGGCGACGGCGCGACGGCCACGGGGCAAGCGGGCATCCCGTCGGGGGCGAACGTCCCCGCGGGAGCGGTCCTGTCCGGCTATCCTCCCGCGCCGCACCGCGATTTCTTGAGGCGCGCGGCGCTCGTCGCACGGCTCCCGGAGCTCTTCCGGCGGCTCGAGCAGCTCGAGAAGGCGGCGGCCGGCCGCGGAAAGGGGCAGTAGCGTGGAAATGCTGATCGCGGAGATCCTGAAGATCCTCCCGCACCGCTACCCGTTCCTGCTCGTGGACCGGATCCTCGAGATCGAACAGGGCAAGCGCGTGGTGGGCATCAAGAACGTCACCTTCAACGAGGAGTTCTTCCAGGGGCACTTTCCGGGCAATCCGGTGATGCCGGGAGTCCTGATCGTCGAGGCCATGGCCCAGGTGGCGGGCGTCGGGCTCCTGGCCGGTATCCCGGAGAGCGAGCGCAAGCTGATGTATCTGACCGGCGTCGACCGCTGCAAGTTCCGGCGTCCCGTCGTCCCGGGCGATCAGCTCCGGATCGAGGCGGATTTCGTCGCCTTGAAGTCGCGCCTCTGTAAGTGCCGGGCGAGAGCCACCGTAGAAGGCGCTCTCTGCGCCGAGGCGGAGCTCACGTCCGCGCTGATGGACCGACCATGAGCGTCGCCGTGCACCCCACGGCGATCGTTTCCGACGACGCCGTTCTCGGCGAGGGCGTCGAGGTGGGACCCTACGCGGTCATCGGCCCCAGGGTCCGCCTCGGCAGCGGGACGCACGTCGGTGCGCATGCCCACCTCTCGGGCCCGGCGGAGTTCGGAGAGGGAAACAGGATCTTTCCCCATGCGGTTCTCGGGCTGGAGCCTCAGGACCTGAAATATCAGGGGGAGGAGACTCGTCTCGTCGTGGGGTCCCGCAACGTGTTTCGGGAATTCATGACGGCCCATCGGGGCACCGTGACCGGGCGCGGAGAGACGGTCATCGGGGACGAGGGCTACTTCATGTCGTACAGCCATATTGCGCACGACTGCCGGATCGGTTCGCGCGTCGTATTCGCGAACTGCGCGGCTCTCGCCGGGCACGTGGACGTCGGCGACCATGCGGTCCTCGGCGCGTTCGCGGCGGCGCACCAGTTCGCCCGCATCGGCAAGCACGCGTTCGTCGGCGCCTACGCGCAGCTGCGCCAGGACGTGCTCCCGTTCTGCAAGACGGACGGCATCGAAGCCAGGACCTACGGCATCAACGCCATCGGGCTGAAGCGCAACGGTTTCTCCGAAGAGCGCATCGAAGGCCTTCAGAAGGCGTACCGGCTGCTCGTCAAGTCGAAGCTCAACACGACGCAGGCGCTCGAGCGGATCGCCGTCGAGCTGGCGGGCCAGCCGGACGTCGATGACCTGGTGGAGTTCATTCGCGGAAGCAAGCGGGGCTTTCACAAGTGACGCCCCGCTGTCCGGCGGAACGATGATGCCGGGCGCCGGCGCGCCCGCCGGTCACGAGGTGCGCGTTGCCGTGGTCGGGGTGGGTCATCTCGGCCGGCACCACGCTCGGATTGCAGCTTCTCTGCGCGGGGTCCGTTGCGTGGGCATTCTCGACCATCACGCGGGCCGGGCGGAGGAAGTCGGAGCGGAGTTCGGAATTCCCGTCCTCCACTCTCTCAACGAGGTGGTGGACGCGGCGGAAGCGGTTGTGGTCGCGACTCCCACCGCAAGCCACGCGGAGATCGCGGGCGAGCTCCTCGCGCGAGGATGCGACGTGCTGGTCGAGAAGCCGGTCACGGCGACGATTGCAGAGGCCGACGGACTGCTCGCCGCGGCGCGCGAGCACGGCCGCATCCTCCAGGTCGGGCACGTCGAGCGCTACAACCCCGCCGTGTGCGCCGCCCTCGCGATGGCCGCGGACGTGCGCTACGTCGAGATCCATCGGCTGGGCGTCTTCACCCGGCGGAGCCTCGACGTGGACGTCGTCCTCGACCTCATGATTCACGATCTCCAGATCGTGCAGGCGCTTTCGGGGGGCGCGGTCGAAGAAGTTCGGGCCGTCGGAATGCCGGTTCTGACAACGAAGATCGACATCGCGAACGCGCGGATCGCGTTCGAAGGCGGATGCGTTGCCAACCTGACCGTGTCGCGCGTGTCGTCCGACAAGGTGCGAAAGTGCCGCATCTTCGCGCCCGCGCTGTCGCTGTCGATCGACATGCAGGCGCAGTCGGTCCGGGCGTACCGCCTCTCGCGGGAGACGGGAAGCCCGGAAATCGTTCCCACGGCCGTCCCGGTCGAGCGGGAAGAGCCTCTCGCGCGCGAGATGGCGGATTTCGTGCGGGCCGTGCGCGAGCGCGGGACTCCCCTGGTCTCGGGGGAGGTGGGCCGCGCGGCGCTCGTGCTGGCGGTCGAGGTCCAGGAGGCGATCGAGCGGCAACGCGCCGGAGTGGAAGGGGTTCGCGCATGACGGAGGAACGCGCCCGGATCGGCCTGATCGGCGGCAGCGGCGTCTACGACCTCTCCGGCATCGAAGGCCTGCACGAGGAGAAGCTCGAGACGCCCTTCGGGGCGCCTTCCGATTCCTATTTCACGGGGACGCTCGGAGGCGTTCCGGTCGCATTCTTTTCGAGGCATGCGCGCGGTCACCGCTACTCACCGACCGACGTCAACTACCGAGCGAACATCTGCGGGTTCAAGATGCTCGGTTGCGATGCCCTCCTGTCGGCATCGGCCGTCGGAAGCCTCCGGGAGGAGTATCCGCCCCGGCATGCCATCGTCCCGGAACAGTTCATCGACCGGACGCGGCACCGCACGGACACCTTTTTCGACGGTGGCGTCGTCGCCCATGCGGGGTTCGCGGACCCCGTCTGTCCGGCGCTGTCGGATGCCCTCGAAGCGAGCGCGCGAGAATCCGGGATCGCCGTCCACCGCGGGGGGACCTACGTCTGCATGGAGGGACCCCAGTTCTCGACCCGCGCGGAGTCGCACCTCTACCGGTCCTGGGGCGCCGACGTGATCGGCATGACCAACCTGACCGAAGCGCGGCTGGCGCGCGAGGCGGAGCTCTGCTATGCGACCCTCGCGTTCGTGACGGACTACGACTGCTGGCGGGAGTCGACGGAGCCCGTCTCGGTCGAGGGAGTTCTCGCCGTCTTGTCCGAAAACGCGGAGGGGGCGCGCCGCGCGATGCGGGCCGCGGTGGCGAAGGTCGCCGCGGACCGGTCGTGCGGGTGCCGCGATGCGATGCGCTACGCGATCCTGACCGACCCCAAGGCCATTTCCGAGGAGACTCGCCGGCGGCTCCTGCCCATCGCCGGACGCTACCTGTGAGCGTCTCGCCGTGGGCGAAGCGCCCCGGCCGCGTCGTCGTCACGGGGTCCGTCGCGTTCGACTACCTGATGACTTTTCCGGGCCACTTCATCGAGCATCTGATCCCGGACCGGCTCTCTCACCTTTCCGTCTCGTTTCTCGTCGACGACATGCGCCGCGTCGAAGGGGGGTGCGCCGCCAACATCGCCTTCGGGCTGGCCGTTCTCGGCGACCGTCCCTTGCTCTTTGCGACGGCGGGACCGGACGCGGCCGCCTATCGAGAGCGCCTGGAGCGGGAGGGCGTCGACGTCTCGGGCCTCCGGCTGTGCTCGGACGTCTTCACGGCCTCCTTCTTCGTCTCCACGGATGTCGACCAGAATCAGCTCGCGTCGTTCTACACCGGCGCGATGGCGCGGGCCCGCGACCTCTCTCTCTCCGAGCTCGACCCTGGAAGCTGCGCGCTCGTGGTGATCGCCCCGAACGACCCCGTCGCCATGAGCCGGTACGCGCAGGAGTGCCGCGCCGCAGGCATTCCGTTCCTTTACGATCCGAGCCAGCAGGTCGCCCGGCTGACGGGGGAGGACCTCGCCCGGGGGCTCGACGGGGCGGCCGCCCTGATCGCCAACGACTACGAGATGGGGATCCTGACCCAGAAGACCGGATGGTCGGCGGAGGAGATCGAGGCTCGCGTTCCGGTCGTCGTCGCGACGCACGGCGCCGCCGGCTCGACGATTACGGACTCCGCCGGCGGGACGTCTGCCAGGCGCCGAAACATCCCGGCCGCGCGCCTCGAAGGGGAAGCCCTGGATCCGACGGGCGTGGGCGACGCGTTTCGCGCCGGCCTTCTGCGCGGAATACGCGCCGGCCTCTCCTGGGAGATCGCGGGCCGGATGGGAAGCGTCGCCGCCGTCTTCGGCCTCGAAGCGCAGGGCCCCCAGCCGCCGCGGTACTCCCTGGCCCGGTTCGTGGACCGGTACGAGCGCAATTTCGGAAAAGAGCCGGCCCTCGAAGCTCTGCGCGCGTAATTCGACCCCGCCCGCCTACCGATCCTCACACATGGCTGGCTGACACCTGATGGCTGACAGCCGACAGCTATGACTCCGATGCTAAGATTTGCTCGAAGGGATCCGATCTTTGAACAACCGCCGTGTCCTGCGACGTCCGGGCCCCGCCGTCTCCATCCGGGAGGTGGAAGGGGAGGCCGATGCCTCGAAGCTCCGCATCACGGTCGTCTGTTCTCGCTGGAATCCCACGATCACCGACGCGCTCCTCGCGTCCGCCCTCTCGGAGCTCGACCGCCGCGGGGCCCGCCCTGCCAACATCGCCGTCGTTCGCGTGCCGGGCGCTTTCGAGCTTCCGGCCGCAGCGCGTCTGGCGCTCGCCTCGAAAGGATGTGACGCGGTGATCGCTCTCGGCGCGATCGTGCGCGGCGAGACGACTCATCACGAGATTCTCGGCCACGCCGTCGCGACCGCGCTCGCGGCACTGGCGGGGGAGACCGGGCGGCCGGTCGGATTCGGGCTGCTGACCTGCGACACGATGGAGCAGGCGCGCGCCCGCACGGGCAAAGGGGCGGAGGCCGCGGAAGCCGCAGTGGAAATGGCGAATCTTCGCCGCCACTTTCGGGAGCGCTGATGGGCGCCCGGCGCAAGGCGAGGGAGCTCGCCCTCCAGATGCTCTTCGAAAACGACGTCACGGGGACTTCGGCGACCGAAATGTTTCAGCGCAACGCGGAGCTGCTGAAGGCGCCGCCCGGAATCCGAGACTTCACGGAGCGGCTCGTCGCGGGAACGCTCGAGAAGCGGCAGAGCCTGGACGAGATCATCACGAAGCAGGCGGATCACTGGCGCCTCTCCCGGATGCCGATCGTCGACCGCAACATCCTTCGGCTGGCTCTCTTCGAGCTCCTCCACGAGCCGTCCACACCGCGTCCGGTGGTCATCGACGAGGCCCTCGAGATCGCGAAGCGTTTTTCGACCCCGCGCTCGTCGCAGTTCATCAACGGCATCCTGGACGGCGTGCTCAAGGGACGTCCGGGCGAGGGCCCCTCGGTATGAGCGGACGGGCGCGCGCTTCCGGCCTCCTCCTCTCGTTCCTTCTCGCCTGCGAGCCCGCCGCTGCGGGGGAGCAGACGGGGACCTACCGCGCCACGGGCGGAGAGGCGCGCCTGTTCGATCAGTACGACAACGACGGTTATTCGATGGCCGTGACCGCCGGAGCGGACGGTTCCTCGGAGCTCAAGGTCCGGGTCTCGGACGCGCCTCTCGAGAGCGCGGCGCCGTTTCCGACGGGCGCCTTCCCGGACGGGTCGCTTCCACCCGCGCCGGATCGGGACGCCTTCGCCCAGAGACTCGCGACGGGGAGCCGGACCGAGGCGGAAGCGGTGCGGCGCGTCCTGGTCGGCGTCGCGACCGAGGTCCGTTACGACCCCGACCGGCTGCGCAACCAGGATCCGGGCGCGGTGTTCGCGTCCCGCCGGGCCTACTGCGTCGGGTTCGCCGAGCTCGCGGTCGATCTGCTGCGGCGGATCGGGATCTCCGCGCGCACGGTCCAGGGGGTTCTCCGCACGGAGCCGGATGCGGACCGGTACGAGTCGGAGGTCGGAGGGGTTTATCACCGCTGGATCGAGGTCTGGTATCCCGACCGCGGCTACGTCTTCTCCGACCCGCGCGCGTCCATCAACGGCGTCGACGCGCGATACGTGCCGTTTACGAG
>DATNMZ010000330.1:0-3279 GCA_035602095.1 Thermoanaerobaculia bacterium | reverse complement strand
AACTGAAAACTGAAAACTGAACGCTGACAGCTGACACCTACCACCTGTCACCTGCCACCTCCCACCTGTCTACTCCTACTCCTCCCTCGGCCGGTCGCCCTCCCAGACATAGAAGCCGCGGCCCGATTTCTTGCCCGTCCGTCCCTGTGAGACCAGGTCCCGCAGGATCCGGGGCGGATCGAAGCGCACCGGGTCGAGGGCGGCCGCCAGCGCCTCGGCGATCGCGAGCCGCACGTCGAGCCCGACGAGGTCGCTCGTCTTCAGAGGGCCCATCGGGTGCCCGTACCCGAGCTCCATCGCGCGGTCGATGTCGGCCGGGGACGCGATCCCCTCCTCGACCATGCGCATCGCTTCCAGGCCGAGCGCGATTCCGAGACGGGACGACGCGAACCCGGGCGCGTCCCGGACCCGGATGGTTCTCTTGCCGAGAGTGGCGGCGAACTCTTCCGCGGCGGCGACCGTCTCGGGGAGTGTCTCCGGGCCATGGACGACCTCCACGAGCGGCATCACCGCGACGGGGTTGAAGAAGTGGACGCCGACGACACGGCCCGGGGTCGCGGTCGACCGCGCGATCGCCGCAATCGAGAGGGAGGAGGTATTGGTGGCGAGGAAACGCGCTTTCGGAAGCAGCCGGTCGAGCTCCCGGAAGATGCGTTCCTTCAGCTCCAGGGATTCCGGCACGGCTTCGATGGCGATGGCCGCTTCGGGCGCGTCCGCGGGCCCGCTCACGGTCGCAAGGCGACCCGCGGCGGAATGCGCCTTCGCGGCGTCGAGCTTGCCCGCTTCGACGGCCCGCTTCCACGAGGCCTCGATCGACGCGACGAGCCGTTCGCGCGCCGCCCTGTCCGTCTCGGCGACGGTGGTGTCGAACCCGGCGAGCGCACAGACGCCCGCGATTCCGCGTCCCATCGTCCCGCCGCCGACGATGAGGACGGTTTGTGCCATGGGAGGAAGCTATCAGCTGTCAGCTCTCAGCTATCAGCGCGATGGCGTGGTCCTCACGGAATCAGGCGCGCTCCGTTCTCCCAGAGGATCTTCCGTTTCGCTGCCTCCGAAATGGGCAGCGCCAGGAATTCGTCCGCGTTGCGGCGCATGGAGGCGATGCCGGGGCTCGGCCAGTCCGTTCCCCAGAGACACTTGTCGGCGACCTCTTCCAGCCGCGGCAGGTACTCGAGCAGCTTCCGGGGCGGGATTCCGGACAGATCGAGGTGCACGTTCGCGTGCCGGCGGGCGAGAAAGAGCGCCGTCGGCATGAAGAGCGGCCTGCCGGCGTGGGCCAGGATCAGCCGGAGGTTCGGGAAGTCCAGGGCCACGTCGTCCGCCGCCATGGGGTCGGCGAAGCGGTTGCGCGCGCCGGGGAAGACGGAGGTGCCGGTGTGGATCATCACGGGACGACCGAATCGTTCCGCGGTCGCGTAGATCGCGCCGAGGTTCTCATCTCCCTCCCGGTATGCATTCGCGGCGAAGAGCTGATGCGGAGGATGGACTTTCAGCATCCGGATGCCGAGCTTCTCGAAGAGCTCGGCGGCCCGCTCGCCCGCCCTGGGGGACTCGCGAGGATGGACGGAGCCGACCGCAACGAGCCTGTCTTCGTGTCCGCGGACGTAGGCGGAGACCCACTCGTTGGCCGAAGCGGTGAATCCGATCACCTCCGAGGCGCTGTAGTTGATGAGCGCGGCGCGCTCGATGCCTTCCTCGTCCATCAGCCGCAGGAGCTCTCCGGCGTCGTCCAACGCCCGGTGGACGCGCTCGACGTCCGCGCGCCCGCGATTCATCAGATCCCGGGCGGCCGGTTTGAAGTCCCGCCAGGGTTGAACGTGGATGTGACAGTCGAAAATCCGCAATCGACGCCATCTTATTCAAGAGTCCCTCGAGAGTGCCCGGCGATTTCCGATTGAACATCGCGGGGCGGCGATCCAGAATGGGCCGGATCTTTCGAGGGCCGACGCAGAATGCGCACTCCCGTACTCCTCGCCTTCGGACTGCTGCTCGCGGCGCTCCTCGGAGCGGCGGTGGGCTTGTCTCCGATCGGCACGGCGGCTCCGCCGCGCGGCACACCGGTTTCCCTTCCGACGCCGGAGCCACCGGCCCGCGTCACCCCGACGTCCCTTCCGACGCCGGAGCCACCGGCCCGCGAGGAAGCCCACCGCAAGGGCGCGCCTCCGCCCGCCCGGGCGGCGCGGTTCCCGAGCCGGACGATCTCCTTCTCGCGGCTGTTGCGCGTCGAAGAGGTGGACCTGGACGGGGACGGTGTCTCCGAGGCGCTCGTCGACGGGATCGGCACCGTCCACAAGCTCGGGGAAGTGCCGGCGATCGGGTTCGTCTCCCGCTCCCGCCTTCCCTTCGAGAGTCCGCTGCTGGCCGTTCTCAAGCGTTCCAACGGCGAGTGGCACCCGCTCTTGCTCGCGCACGTCCCTCTTCGCTGCGGCCAGAGAGACGACCCCTCGACCTGCGATCAACTTCTCGCATTTCGAAGCGTTCGGTTCCGCTTCGACGACCGCCCCCAGGTGGTCTTCCAGATGCTCCGTCGCGGGGACTCGGGGTTGAACGAATCGTATGCGTACCGTCTGGTCAAGGGCCGGCTCGAGCCGACGTTTTCCGTGTCGCTTCCGCAAACCTCCGTCTCCGTCTCAGTCGATCCGAACGGGATCGAGCGCCGCCTCGCGGTGGACACATTCATCAATCGCGACTTGCCGCCGCGCTTCCACAGCTTCACGCTGAAAACGTTTTTCGTTTTCGGGAAGAACCGCTTTCGGATCGCCGCCGACGTCCCGGAGGAGCCGTGGAGCGTCGAGAAGTCGGAAGTCGAGCTCGCGTACTGGGGGCTCGTGCACCAGCCGGGATTCGCGGCGGACCTCGAGCGGCTGAAGGACCCCCAACGCCGGGACTCCATGGAGGCGTGGGCATTCGATCCGGTGGAGGTCGTCCGGAGGCGCTATCCGGACTCCTCGAAGGTGCGGATCGGGACGAAAGCGGCGGGTCTCTGCGTCGTCTATTTCGAATTGCCGAACAACTGCCAGGCCCACGCTCTCCTCTACCAGCCTCTCCGGGAGTGGGAGGGGGAGAAATCCTTCTGGGAGATCGCGATGATGCGAGGCCAGAGGGAGTACCCCTTCGAGTGCTTCGAGGAGCCTCCGGTCGAGCCGGTGACGGGAGATAGGTGATAGGTGATAGGGAATAGGGAATAGGACGAAGGCGAAAAAACTTCCTTCCCGTTTCCCGTTTCCCGTTTCCCGTTTCCCGTTTCCCGTTTCCCGTTTCCCGTTTCCCGTTTCCCGA
>DATNMZ010000329.1:0-4008 GCA_035602095.1 Thermoanaerobaculia bacterium | reverse complement strand
GATCGAAAAGACAGATCGAAACGCTCTGCTCTTCTTCAATCCCAATCACCCGATCGCACATCGCAGACTAATCACCCGATCACCCGATCGCAAATCACCCGATTGCCTGTCAATCGACGGAAGCGTTCATCCGCTTCGGCGGGAGCTTTGCCGCCAGCACCGCCTTCTGCCAGAAGTACAGGAAGTTCTCCCCGAGCACTCCCCGCACCTCCTCCTCGGAATGACCTCGCCGCAGAAGCTCTTCTGTCAGCCGGGGCAGCTTCGACACGTCTTCGAGCCCGACCGGCGGGTCCGGGATTCCGTCGAAGTCGGTGCCGAGTCCGACGGCGGACGGTCCGGCGATCTTCATCACGTGCTCGATGTGATCGACGACCGCCGTCCAGTCGGCCCGCGGCCGCTTCAAGCCCTCGAGAAGCGCCGACACCTCCGCGTCGCGCCTGGCGGGATCGCTTCGATACCGCTCTTCGAGCTCCTCGACTCGAGGCGCGAGCGCCGCCTTCTGCCGCACGAAATCGTCCACGACCTTCTGGTCGATGAACGTCGAGCTCACGTTGATCATGACGACTCCGCCCTTGCCCGCGATCGCGCGGATTTGCGCGTCCGTCAGGTTGCGAGGCATGTTCGCCAGCGCGCGGCAGGAGGAGTGCGACGCGAAGACCGGCGCCTTCGACACGGCGAGCACGTCCGCGAGAGTCTTGTCGGAAACGTGTGAGACGTCGACGAGCATCCCGAGGCGGTTCATCTCGAGGACAACTTCGCGCCCGAAATCCGTGAGCCCGTCGTGGACGGCCATCTTCTTCGGGTCGAAGCCCCAGGCGAAAAAGGAGCCGGAGGAATCGGCCCAGTTGTTCGTGTTCGTGTGCGTCAGCGTCATGTAGCGCGCCCCGAGGCGTTGGAACGCCGAAAGAGCCCCGAGAGAATCCTCGATCGCGTGACCGCCTTCGATCCCGATCAGAACGGCGATCTTGCCCGCCCGCTTCGCAGCGCGAACTCCTTCCGGCGAGTCGGCGAAGACGAGCCCGGGCGTCGCATCGGCGAGGCGATGGATGAGGTCGATCAGCTCGAGCGTCTTACGCGCCGAGCCGCCGGACCGGGCGAAGGAGGCGGGAACGTAGGCGGCGAAGAAAGACGCCGTGACGCCGCCCTCCCGGAGGCGCGGAACGTCGACGTGCCCGGTCCGGCTGCGCACCGAGAGGTCGACCCACTCCTTGCCGAGGCGTTCCGGAACGTCTTCGTGCGTGTCGACGACGACGGCGCTTGCGAGCAGACGCGCCGCGCGCTTCGAGATTTCCGCGGTCTCCGGCAACGCGAGAGCCCCGACGAGCCAGAGGGAAAGCAGCCTAGACTTCACCGGCATAGAAGATAGCAACAGATCGGCGAAAGGGAGAATCGGGTGATCGGGTGATCCGGTGATCCGGTGATCAATCGGGTGATCTGTTCATCGGGTGATCGGAAGACGGACTGGGAGGTTGTGCTCTTCTCTTCGGATTCCCGATCACCCGATCGCACATCGCAGATTAATCACCCGATCACCCGATCGCAAATCACCCGATTGCCTCTCAATCGACGGGAGCGTTCATCCGCGCTATTCGATCTTTCCCTCCGGCGGCGACATCAGCTGCGCGAGCCCGCCCGTCCGGAGCGCGGCGCGGATGTTCTTCATCCACGACAGATAGAAATAGACGTTGTGGATCGAGAGCAGCATCGGCGCGGAAAAATCCTTCAGCACGAAGAGATTCCGGATGTACGCCCGGCTGTGGCGGCGGCACACCGGGCAGTCGCAGGAGGGATCGAGCGGCGTCATGTCCTCCTTGAAGCGCTCGTGCTTGATCACGACCTCCCCCTCGGAGGTGTACGCATGACCCATCCTCCCGTTGCGGGTCGGGAGGACGCAGTCGAAGAGGTCGATGCCCGCGCGCACGGACTCGAGCAGGTCCGCCGGGGTCCCGACGCCCATGAGATAGCGCGGCCGGTCGGCCGGCAGGAGCGCGGCGGTCAAGGCGGTGATCGATCGGATCGCATCCTTGGACTCTCCGACGGCGACTCCTCCGACGGCGAAGCCTGCGAAAGGAAGCTCGAGCAGCCGTTGGGCCGCGCCCCGTCGCAAGTCCTCGTGCGTTCCGCCCTGGACGATCCCGAAGAGAAGCCCCGGGCCGCGGTAGGCGCGGAGCGACCGCGCCGCCCACTTCTGGGAGAGCGCGCAGGCGTTCTCGATCTCGGAGCGCTCGGCGGGAAACGGAGGACAGACGTCGAGAGCCATCGCGATGTCGACGCCGAAGTCCGACTGCAGCTCCATCGCCCGCTCCGGGGTCAGGAAATGCTTCGACCCGTCCTCCGGACTTCGGAACTCGACGCCGTCCTCCGTGATCCTCCGGCGCGAGGCCAGGCTCATCACCTGGAAACCGCCGGAGTCCGTCAGGATCGCCCGCGCCCATCCCATGAAGGCGTGGAGGCCACCGGCGCGGCGGATGATCTCGATCCCGGGCCGCACCATCAGGTGAAACGCGTTGGCCAGCACGGCGCGGCAATCCCAGGCCTCGAGCCGGTCGAACTCCACCCCCTTGACGGCGCCGCGCGTTCCCACGGGCAGGAAGCACGGGGTCTCGATCTCGGCGTGGGGCGTCGACAGAACGCCGGCGCGGGCCGAAGAAGAGGGGTCCGAGGCGAGAAGCGCGAAGGGGGACGTCGACCTAGAAGCGGAATCGTGCATCGAGCGCGCCGCCGAGGTCCCGCCGGTTCGTCGAGGAAAGAGACGTCCCTCCCTCCGTCGAGAACACGAGAGCGGCGTTGACCGACAGCATCTTCAAGCCGAGACCGATCCCCGCCGAGTACGCCCAGTGCGGATCGGGCGCCGCGGAGTCGCGGAACGCGCCGGCGCGGATCGCGAAGAGCGGCAGCTTCAGCTCGACGCCGCCGGCGAGCTGCCGGCTGCGGCCGCCCGGAAGCAGCGTGTCGGTCTCTTTCACGTCGTAATCGACCGCGACGAGCAGAAGCCCGATCGGGGTGACAGCGACCCCGGCCCGCAGAGTCCGGGGCAGCCGGTAGGTCTTCGGCGCGCCGAGCAGGCTCGGATTCGCCGCATCGTTCGCGACCGCGAACTCCGGCTGGTTGATCCCGGTCGCGACGACCCCGATGCGCACCTTTCCCGCCAGATTCACCATGGCGCCCGCGTCGAACGCGAGCTTGGTCGAATCGCGCCGGTTCTCCTCGAACGCCTTGCGTGAAATCGCGACGGGATCCGAGACGTCCGACTCGAAGATCCCGCGCCGCAAAAAGTACGTCCGGGCCTGGATGTACCGGACTGTCCCGCCCACGAGCACCGTCTTTGCAAAGAAGGAGGTCGCGTAAGCGAGGCGCGCTTCCCGCGCCTCCAGGCCCGCGAAGGAGAGGCCCGTCTTGTTGTTGGCGAAGGAGAGGTCGTTCGGGCTCGTCGGCACGATGGGAAGCACGCGGGCGAGGTCGATCGTCGGATAGACGGCGGAATAGGCGACCTCGCCGATCGCGACGGCGATGCCGCTCCTGCCGAGGACGAGCCCCGCGGCTCCCGATCCCACGACGCCGGTCCCCGGCTGCGCGAGTTTCATGATGTCCGCCACCGCGCCGGGAATCCGGGAGAGATCCTGTCCGGACCGGATGCGCGCAATGTCGAGGGAGGAGAGGTGGTCCGCGGTGCCGAGGAAATCGTTCCGGCTCGTCGCGACGGCGCCGCCGAAGAGCTGCAGGTCGAGCCGCTCGTCCCGCGCGAGCCCGGCCGGGTTCGTCCAGACCGCGGTGCCCTCGTCGGCGACGGCGACGGAGGCGCCCCCCATGGCGGCGCCCCGTGGCCCGACGACGGGCGTCTGCGCGGAGGCGGCCGCCGCGCAGACCGCGAGCACGGCGGCCGAGAAGGGGAACGGGAACCGGCGAGGGAGCAACACCCGGGAAGAGTTTACGATATCAGTTGTCAGTTGTCAGTTGTCAGTTGTCAGCTATCAGCTATCAGCTGTCAGCTGTCAGCTGTCAGCTGTC
>DATNMZ010000328.1:0-7807 GCA_035602095.1 Thermoanaerobaculia bacterium | reverse complement strand
GCCGGCGCGCGGCGCCGGCATCTCGAGAATCGGAAAAGCGGTCTTACTTCTGTTTGGTCTCGGTCTTGGTCTCGGTCTTTTCCGAGGTCTTCTTTTTTCCGACCTTCTTGGTGCGCTTCTTCTTGCTGGTCGTCTTCTTGCCGTCGACGTTCGATTCCATCTTCGTCTCGGTGCTCTGCGTCTGCGTACCCGTCACCGGGTTCGTGGACGACTTGGATTCCGTGGACTTGGTTTCCGTCTTCTTGGAATCCTTCGGCTGCGCGGTCTGGGCGAAAACGCCGACCGGGAAGGCGAGGACCACGGCAAGGGCAATCCAGCGTGCGAGGGTCTTTTTCATGGGGAGCTCCTTTCGAAGCGTTGCGGAATGCACCGCTTCGGACCGAAGACTAGCCACGGCCGGGTGAACGGAGCATGAATGGGCGCGGATCACGCGGGGAGCTCTCCGCCGGCCCGGCTTCGCGATCCAGCGAGACTGCGCGGCGCCAGATGAGGGTAGACCGGTATATTTCAGAGTTCGGCCCGGAGACGTACGCTCTGGTGGCTTTTGGCGCCCGTTTCCCCGTGGCCGGGATTCCGGCCAGGGGCGGCTGGACGGCCGTCGGCGCATCGGACATGCGAACCTACCCGGAACACGTCTGCAACGAGATCGAGGAAGCGATTCAGACGAGGGGGCTCTGGCTGGGGCGTCTCGATTTCCGGCCGCCGGCTCCCGACCGCGCCTCGACCACCGTTCGCTGAGGGTGAGGGATCGCAGGCCGGCTTCGCGAGTGCCCGGCCGAGCGCTTCCCGCGTCAGCGGGAGATCTTCTCTCCCGGGATCCTGATCGGCGAGCCGGAAATCTTCCGGAATCGCAGCGTCTCTCCCGTTTCCGCGCTCTTCAATCGGATGCTGCCGCCGGGCTCGATCTCGAATTTCCACTTTCCGCGAACGGGGCTCTGGAATGCCGTCAGGCAGGCGCCGGCGAGCGTCTCGCCTTCGAATCCATCCCCCGCCCGGCGCAACGGAAGATCGCAGCCGCCGCGAGCCGTTTGCCACCGAAATCGGACCGCCTCCCCCTCCCGCTCGAGAAAGAGCGCGCCGTGGGTGCTCACGTTCGACTTGTCGTAGCGCCCCTGGATCGTCACCTCGAAGGCGAAGGCGTAGTGGCCCGTCGCGCCGGACGGCTGGACCAGGATCCGGACCCGGTTGCCGGGTCCGGCGACGCCTTCGTACCACCCCTGGAGCTGCCTCGCCAGGTCGAGCGAGGGCTCGTCGTCGGCGCGCGCCGCAGGGGAGGTCAGGAGGAAGAGAACGAGAAGCCCCACAAGGGTCACCGGCCGGGTCTCCTAGCCGGATTCTCTGCGGGCCGTGACCGCCACTTCGAAAACCTGGTCGAGCTCCGCTCGAACGACACGGTAACACTCGCACGCGGCGGACTCCAGACCCGCCCGGTCGAGAACGCTGACGTGTCCCTGGGTGTAGGAGATGAAGCCGGACGTCTGGAGAGCACCGGCGGCGGTCGTGACCCCGGCGCGGCGGACACCGAGCATCAGGGCCAGAGACTCGTGTGTCAGGACGAACGCATCGCCCGGGACGCGGTCATGGGTCGTGAGCAGCCAGCGGGCGCACCGCGCGTCGAGATGGTGAAACCGGTTGCACGCGATCGTCTGTCCTGCCGACGCGATGAGGGCGTGGCTGTAGCGGGCGAGCGTATCGTGCAAGTCGCCGCCGCGGGCGGTCTCTCCCCGAAGCCTCCGGGAGGCCACCCGGACGGCCGTGCCCGCGACTTGAACGAGGACCTGCGCGGGCGCGTGGGTCACGCCGAGAAACACCGAGACGCCGACCATCCCTTCGTTGCCCACGCCGGCGACCTCGATCGAGTTGCCGTCCTCGAGCTGGGCGAGGATCGAGAGGATGGACGTCTCCGGGAAATAGACGTAGGGAGTCGGCTCACCCTCTTCCTGCAGGACCGTTCCCGCGGTCAAGGTGTGCACTTCGAAATGCGGGGACAGACGGGCGTACTCGTCGCTCGGAAGCGCGGACAAGATTCGATTCTTGCGAAATACCGAAACCGGCTTGGCCATGGGGAAACCTGGCTTTCTGGGGGGGACGGAAGGAGACATGTTCACCTTAGCACCAATCGCGGTCGAGAAACGGGCCGTGTCCGGCGGCCGGAGCGGCCGTGACTCCCAAAAGCGGCGCAGGCGGCCTTTCTCGCCCTGTCGGAGGCCGTGATATTGGTCTCGCAAACAGGAGCTTTCGAATGAGCCGAACCGTCCGGGAGGGATTTTCCATCGACCGCCGGGCCCTGTTCCGTTACGGTGCGGCCGGCGGTGCGCTCGCCGCGGTCTCGAGGCTGACGTCGGTTTCGGGCGTTTCCAAAGCGGAGTCCCCGTCCTCCTCTCCGGGGACGGACTTCCCCTTCGAGCTCGAAGAGGCGACCTTTGCGGACCTGCAGAAGAAGATGGAGTCGGGCGCGGAGAGCGCCCGCTCGCTCACGGCGAAGTACCTCGCCCGGATCGACGCGCTCGACCGCCGCGGGCCCGAGTTGCGCTCCGTTCTGGAGGTGAACCCCGATGCGATGCCGATCGCTGAGACCCTCGACACCGAACGCCGCGCGGGGCGCGTTCGGGGACCGCTCCACGGTGTGCCGATCCTCTTGAAGGACAACATCGGGACCGCCGATCGGATGACGACGACGGCCGGCTCGCTCGCCCTCGAGGGATCGATTCCGGCCGCCGACGCGTTCGTCGTCCGGCGGCTTCGGGAGGCGGGCGCGGTCCTCCTCGGCAAGGCGAACCTGTCCGAGTGGGCGAACTTCCGTTCGACGCATTCGTCCAGCGGGTGGAGCGGACGCGGAGGGCAGTGCCGCAACCCGTACGCTCTCGACCGGAACCCGTCGGGATCGAGCTCGGGCTCCGGCGTCGCCGCCGCGGCGAGCCTGTGCGCCGCCGCCGTCGGGTCCGAGACGGACGGATCCGTGGTCTCGCCGTCCAACAACTGCGCGCTCGTCGGGATCAAGCCCACGCTCGGGCTCGTGAGCCGCAGCGGGATCGTGCCCATCGCGCACAGTCAGGACACGGCCGGTCCCATGGCGCGCACGGTGGCGGACGCCGCGATCCTTCTCGCGGCGCTCGCCGGCTCCGACGCGGCCGACCCGGCCACGCGGGAGAGCCTCGGCCGCGCGCGTCCGGACTACGCGGCGTCCCTTGCGCCGGGCGGGCTGACGGGCGTGCGCATCGGCGTCCCACGCAAGGGCCTCTTCGGTCAGAGCGCCCCGGCGGACCGGCTCGCCGAGGCCGCCATCGCCGACCTGAAGAAGCTCGGCGCCGTGGTCGTGGATCCGGCCGACATCGACACGGCGGGCGAGCTGGACAAGTCCGAGTTCGAAGTGCTGCTCTACGAGTTCAAGACCGACTTGAACGCTTATCTCGCCGGGTTGCCGGGACCGCCCGGAGCGCGGCCGCGCACTCTCGCCGAGCTGATCGCCTTCAATGAGAGGAACCGCGATCGGGAGATGCCCTTCTTCGGTCAGGAGATCTTTCTCCAGGCGGAGAAGAAAGGACCACTGACCGAGAAGGCGTATCGGGACGCGCTCGAGAAGGATCTGCGGCTCTCGCGGAAGCGGGGGATCGACCGGACGATGGACCGCCACCGCCTGGACGCGCTGGTCGCTCCGACGAGCGGGCCCGCGTCCCTGATCGATCTCGTCAACGGCGACTACGGGCCCGGAGGCTGCTCGACGCTCCCCGCCGTCGCCGGCTATCCACACATCACCGTTCCTGCGGGATACGCCTTCGGCCTTCCGGTCGGACTCTCCTTCTTCGGCCGCGCCTGGAGCGAGGGGACGCTGATCCGGATTGCGCACGCCTACGAACAGGCGACCAGGCACCGCCGGCCTCCGCGGTTCCTCTCTTCGGCACAGCTGGGGACCGCCTAGCCGACCCATCGGATCCATACAACCCCATTGTTTGCAGTCTTTGCATACTTTCAGGCCGCTGGCGTCCTCCAGGTGTAGAATCCGAGCTTCGAAGGCGTTCCGCTTGGAGCGCCGCTGGTGGGCCCGCCCGGGGGGCGAAAGGTCGAGGATTCCGGCGTGAGCGCGCGCTCATCGGGCGCGCCGCTCGCCGCTGGTCTGTCTTTTAGGCGCCGACGCGCGCGGCGATCAGTGACGAGAGCTTCGAGAAATCGATCGGCTTGGCGACGTGAGCGTCGAACCCGCTTTCGAGCGCCTGCTGCCGGGCTCGCGCGTCCGCGTATCCCGTGATGGCGACGAGAAAGATCTTCTCCGATCCGAGCGCCTCGCGAATCCGCTGCGCGACCTGATACCCATCGAGCTCCGGAAGTCCGATGTCGATGAGCGCGACGCCGGGACGGTGGCGGATGGCCTGCTCGATGCCCTCCCGGCCCGTTCGAGCGACGTCCACGGCGTGTCCCCAGATCTCGAGCAGATTCTTCAGCCCATCGCGGGAATCGGCGTCGTCTTCCACGACGAGAATGCGGACCAGCTGCTCGTCCCCATTTCCGTTCGGCGCGGCCGATCCGCGCGCCGCGACTTCCATCGGAGCGGAATGGGGCTCTCTCGAGTTTCCCGCCCAGGCGACGCGTGCCACGGCCGCGACGAGTTCCCCGGGGTCCACCGGCTTGGCGATGTGTGCCTGGAAACCCGCCGCGAGAGCCCGCAGGCGATCCTCCTCGCGAGCGTATGCCGTCACGGCGATCGCCGGGACGGCCCCTCCGCGGTCCGCGGGAAGCGCCCGGATCGCCCGGATCAGGGCGTATCCGTCCTCTTCGGGCATTCCGATGTCGCTCACGAGGACGTCCGGAGGGCGGTCCGCGAACAAGGCGAGGGCCGCCCGCGCGGATTCCGCGGCGGCGACCCGTCCCCCTGCGGTCCGGAGCGCCTCCACGAGAAGCTCGCGGCCGTCCGGCTCGTCCTCGACCAGCAGCACGGAGACCCCTTCGATGTTCCCGACGCTCGCCCTCGCGCCCGGGACCGCCGGCTCCTCCTCGCGGGGGAGCGCCTCCGGCGTGTGGATTCCGAGCGCGACGCGGGGGAGCAGCACGGTGAAAAAGGAGCCCGCGTTCTCGCCGGGACTCTGCGCCGAGATCGTCCCCCCGTGCAGCTCGACCAGATGCCGGGCAATCGCGAGGCCGATCCCGAGACCGCCGTGGGCCCGAGTCGTCGAGCTGTCCCCCTGGTGGAACCGCTCGAAGACGCGGGGGAGAAACTCCGGCGAGATTCCCCGGCCGGTATCGGAGACTCGGATCTGGAAGTCCGCGTCCGCCCGGGACAGCTCCACGGTGACGCGCCCGCCCGGCGGCGTGAACTTGATGGCGTTCGACACCAGGTTCCAAACGACCTGCTGGAGCCGGTCCGGATCCCCGACCACCATGTCCTCGCCGGGCGAAAGGCGGCGCTCGACGGCGATCTGGATGTCCTTCGCTTCGGCTGCCGGCCGCATGGCATCGAGGGCCGCGTCGATGATGGGCGCTAAGGCAGCCGGTCGGACGGTGAGCCGCAGCTTGCCAGTGATGATCCGGGAAACGTCCAGGAGATCATCGATCAACTTGGTTTGGGCGCGGACGTTGCGCTCGATGACCTCGAGACCGTGCTCGACCTTGACGGCGTCGGCGGCGCCGGTCCGCAGCGTCCGCGTCCAGCCCAGGATCGCCGAAAGCGGCGTGCGCAGCTCGTGCGACAGAGTCGTCAGGAACTCGTCCTTGATGCGGTTGGCTTCCCGCGCCTCGGCGTTCAACGTGTTCTCGATGGCGATGGACGTCATCTGGGCGAGCTGGGTGAGAATCGCCTCGTCCTCGTCGGTGAAGTCTCCGTCGCGCTTGTCGAGCAGGTGAATCAGCCCGAGGTGCCGGCGATCGCGCCCCGAAAGCGGCGCGGCAAGCCAGCCGAGACGGAAGGGGCGGTCGCTCGCGAGAAGCCCCTCCCACGGCGTCGAGGTTTCCGGAGCTCCCCGGCGGATCCGGACCGTCCGGCGCACCTGGGACAGGAAGGCGAGCAGTGCCGTCCGGTCCCGAAGCACCGTTCGCTCGCCTCCCGCCTCGTAGCGAGACGAGAGGGACACAGCCGTGTTCGGCTGCACCCACTTCTGGTCGACCGCCGCCACGGCTACCGCCTGGTGCGCGCCGAGCATGTCGCGAGCCATGTCGGTGACGACCCGAAGCATCTCGTCGGGGGAAAGGGCGGAGTTGATGGAGAGAGAGGCCTCCGTGAGCCGCTGCAGCTGCAGGGCCTTTTGCTCGAGAGACCGCGCCTGTTGCTTGATCTGCGCCGTCTTCCGGTAGAGCTCGACGAAGACCATCACCTTCGTCTGGAGCACTTCCGGATCGACGGGAGCCAGGATGTAGTCCACCGCGCCGAGCTTGTAGCCCCGGGAGGCGTGCGTTTCGTCGCCGTACGAGGTGATGAAGATGATCGGGGTGTGCTCGGACGTGCGCCGCTGTCGGATGAGCGCCGCCGTCTCGAATCCGTCCATGCCGGGCATGTTCACATCGAGGAGGACAACGGCAAACTCGTCGGTCAAGAGAGCGCGGAGCGCGTCGCGGCCGGAAGTCGCCGTCACGACGTTCTGGTGAAGCTCCGCCAGCACCACGGAAAGCGCGAGCAGCTTGTCCGGACTGTCGTCGACCGCGAGGATGTTGACCGGGGCGCCGGCGTCGGAGGTCATCTTGGCTCGTGTTACCGGAGCAGCCAGTTGCGGAGGACCGACAGCATCTGATCCGTGTCGACGGGCTTGGAGAGGTAGTCCCAGGCCCCCGCCTGGAGCGTCTTCTCCCGGTCGCCCTTCATCGCCTTCGCCGTGACCGCAATGATCGGGAGGTCGTGGAATTTCCCGATCTTCCGGATGGCCCGCATCGTGTCGTAGCCATCCATGTCCGGCATCATGATGTCCATCAGGACGATGTCCACGCCCTCGGTGCTCTGCAACTTGGCGATGGCGTCCTTCCCCGTTTCGGCGGAAAGCACGTCCATGTTCTGACGTTCGAGCACGCTCGTGAGCGCGAAGATGTTGCGGATGTCGTCGTCGACGATGAGCACCTTTCTGCCCGCGAGCACGCGGTCCGTCGAGTAGACGGCCTCGAGCGCGTTGCGCTTTTCCTTCGGAAGATCCGCCACGGGCTGATGGAGGAGGAGCGCGGTCTGGTCGAGGAGCCGCTCGGGGGAATGGACTTCCCGGACGCGGCCGCCATGGGCGAGCCTCTCGAGCTCCTCCTTCGCCCGGGGCGAGAGTGGGGCAGGAACGTAGAAGAGGACCGGAATCTCGCGCGCTTCACACTGCCGGACGATCTCGCCAAGCGATTCCCCGGGCACGTCCTCGGACGGGGGGACCCCGAGCACGACGCAGTCGAAAGAGCGCTCCTCCAGGGCCCCCAGGGCTTCCGCTTCCCCGGCGACGAAGCGCGTGCGCATCCCGTCGTGGCCGACGATCCCCGCCAGCGCGCCGTGCTCGGCCGGATCCGGCCACAGGAAGAGGAGGCTCTTCTCCGGCCGGGAGAGGAAGCTCTCGATCGACGAGAAGAGCTCGTCCAGCGTCTCTTTCGTCTTGATGGGTTTCGTGACGACGGCGCGTGCGCCGAGCGCGAACCCGCGGCTCGTGTCCTCCTCCGTCGTGATGACGTACACGGGAACGTGGCGCGTCGCGAGGTTCGTCTTCAAGCGGTCGAGAACGCGCCAGCCGTCGATGATCGGGAGCTGGATGTCCAGGGTGATCGCATCCAGCCGATACTTCTGAGCGAGCGCGAGCGCTTCCGCGCCCTGCGTCGCGACGAGGGCCTTGAAGCCGTACTCGTGCGCCATGTCGATCAGGAA